>JAPYWY010000002.1 GCA_028276125.1 Pseudothermotoga sp. | reverse complement strand
ATAACAACAAGGCTCAACAGCACCAACAGGACTACCAACAACTTCTTCATAGGAGCACCTCCTCGACTTTTGAAGTGTTGTGGGGGCGTTAAGATCTCGACACGACCCTTTCAATTATAACTTTTTCGATTCGACTATGTCAAAGAATCGTTTGCGCTCTTGAGATGGCCTTACACACTGTTTTTTGCGATTGAAACCGCAGAAGCTTGATAAGCAAGCTTTCTGTGGAATCTCGATGTTGGACGTTCATCGGAGCATGGCAAAATGGAATCGTGAGGAGAGAATAAGGGATGAGACGTGTGTGGATTTTGATGATGGCGATTCTTCTCTTTTGGACCGCTGTTGTGCTCTACTTCGGCACTAGAAACGCTGTTGTCTCGTCCAAGCAGGCCCGTTGGGCCTACAACGTCTTGAAAAAGATCGATCAAGTGTTGGACCTTTCTGAAACAACGTTCTTCAAGAAGATCAGGAATGTTTTGAACAGGCTTTGGTTCGGAAACAAGAAGATGCCCACGGTGGAACTCGTCAGAAAATCTGCGCACTTTGGACTCTACATGGTGCTCGGTATCGTTTCTTTCTGGTTCGCTTTCACCTACTCGCACAAACTTCTGATGGCTGTGCTCGTTTCAGTTTCTCTCCCTGCGCTCGTGGCGAGCTTGGATGAGTACCTTCAACAGTTCAGAGGAAGGGGAGCTTCTCTGAACGATATCATGATAGATGTATCTGGTGCTCTGACTGGGATGATATTCTGTTTGGTCATCTTTGCTCTCGTGAAGCTGGTAAGATTCTTTTTGAGAACGGCAAGAACACAGCAAGAGGGGTGACAACATGGCGAAGAAGCTCGTCGTGAAGGATAGAGAAAGATGCATAGGGTGTTATTCTTGCATGTTTGCCTGCACGAGGACGTGGTACGGGGCGGTTGGAATCGAGAAGTCGGCGATGAGGGTGAAGAACTATCCGGGAGTTGAAGGTGCTTTCTCTGTGCGCGTCTGTCAAGCTTGCAAAGATCCAGAGTGTGCTGCAGCCTGTCCAACTGGAGCGCTCAGAGTCTCGAAACGCGGTTTTGGAGTCGAATTGGTGAAAGAACTGTGCATACACTGTCGAAAGTGTATCAAAGCGTGTGCGGCGAACGCACTACAATGGGACGAGCAGGAGCAAGTGCCCATCGTGTGTCACCACTGCGGCGTGTGTGTTCGTTACTGTCCGACCGAGGTCCTCGCCATGGAGGAGGTGGGCTGATGTACAGGATGTTGTCCGTAGACCTGACGAATGGAAAGATAGAGGAAAAGGATGTCACGGAACTCTTCGAAAGGTTCGTCGGTGGCACGGGTGTTTTGACTTATCTTGCGATGCAAGAGATCACAGCAGATTTGGATCCATTTTCGGAAACGTCTCCAATATATTTCGCAATAGGTCCTCTCAACGGCTATTTTCCAAGCATGTCGAAGACCGTTGCGATGTTCAGATCACCTTTGACGGGCGATCTCGGTGAATCGCACGCAGGTGGAAGACTTCACCTCGCGATGCTTTCGGCCAACGTCCACGTGCTCAGGATCGTTGGTAAGTCGGAAAAACCCGTTTACCTTTCCATAGACGGCGATGACGTGAGCCTCGTGCCATGCAGTTCGCTCTGGGGTCGGAGTGCGCTCGCGACCGAAAGAATCCTCAGGGAGAAAGAAGATCAGAGGAAGGGAAAGAAGAGCATCGTCAGGATCGGGCCAGCGGGTGAAAGGCTTTCTCCCATCGCAGCCGTGACTGTGGATTCTTCAAGGCACTTCGGTAGGCTGGGCCTGGGAGCAATCATGGGATCCAAGAACCTCAAGGCGATCGTCATTTCTGGAAGCAACTGTCCGAAGATCGAAGATAGAAGATCGTACCAACTACTCTACGATCGGATCTTTCAAGAACTCGTCGAGAGTGAGAACACTTACAAATACAGAGATCTCGGCACCGCGGCGAACGTGATTCCACTTTCGAAGATCATGGGTCTTCCGACGCGTAACTTCTCTCAGGGTTTCTTCGAGAGTGCTCAGAACATAAGTGGTGAACATTTCGCGGACCAGCTCCTCGCACAACAGATATCCTGCGCGCACTGTCCCATAGGATGCATCCACATGGGTGTCTTGAGAGAATTGTTCGCCGATCCGCACATGTACAAGACTCTGAAAACTTCTTACGACCACGAGCTCATCTACTCTTTGGGTTCGAACATCAGTGTTTCGAAGGCGGAGGAAGTGCTCAAACTTATTCACTTCGTCGAACGACAAGGTTGGGACGCGATAAGCATCGGTGTCGTGCTCGCCTGGGCAACTGAAGCGTTCCAGAGAGGATTGATCACGTCGGAAGAGACCGATGGACTCGCTCTGAACTTCGGGGACACAGAGACTTATCTGAAGGTTCTCGAGAACATCGCGCGCGGAAAGAACGAGTTCTACAGAGATCTCGAAAAGGGTGTTCATCACTGCGCGAAGAAGTACGGTGGTGAAGACTTTGCCATCTGCTTCAACAAGAACGAAGCGCCAGGTTACATGACTGGTCCAGATGCGTTCGTTGGGTACGCGGTGGGTGTGAGACATTCGCATCTGGATTGTGCAGGATACAGCGTCGATCAAAAGTATCTGGGACGTTCTGAAGACATCGAGAGGGAAGTCAAGACGATGTACGAAGAAGGCGTTTGGCGAGTCCTCACCAACAGCTTGGTCATGTGTTTGTTCGCAAGGGGTGTTTACGCCCCCCAGAAGGTGGTCGAATGTTTGAACGTCGTTGGATTCGACATCGACGAGCCGAAAATGAACCAAATTGCCCGCACTGTACATGGGATGAAGTACTTGCTCAAAGAAAGACTCGGTTTCAAATTCACTAATTTGAGCCTTCCAAAGAAGTTGACCAACGTCTACACGAGCAGGGGAAAGATGAACGAATCGGACTTCGAAAAGAGGGTCGAACTCTACTTCAAATTCGTGGAGGAGGACAAGCGTCTCGCTTCACGCGCACTCTGAGTCTTCGGTAAGGTTGCGGTGAGCCAGATCAACGTGTAAGTTGAAGCGAGGACCATTCCAACGAATATCAGCGCCGCGATGTGCGCGTGGACCTTCATCGGAGAAAAGAACAGCACAGAGAACCCCAGTGCGACACCGAATGCGTTGGCGACGATGGGTCTTAGGGTGAATCCATAGGCCTCTTCGAGAGAACCATGTTTCAAATATGCGCAAGAAAAATGTATCGCGTAGTCTATCCCTGCACCGAGCACGATGTTCATGATGCATGCACTTATTGCGTTCAACGGTACTTTCAGCAGTCCCATCGCACCGTACAGACTGAACAACGTTGCTACAATTGGCAGACAGCTCACAAGACCGAGCTTGAAGTTCTTCAACGTTAGACACATCATGAACGCTATGGCGAGCAGGGCAAGCATCAAACTCGCTCGCAAGTTCTGAATCACGAATCTGTTCATCTCCATGTACTTGAAGTCTTCCCCGGAAAGTTTGATGGACTTGATCGGACCAGAGACGAGCGAAGATACGACTTTCTCGATCTGCTCGTAACTGTTGCTGTCCACCCGTTTTGGGAAGGCCAGCATCAGGGTGGAATTGTTCTCACGGTCGAACAAGATCCCTTCGGGCAAAAGGATTGAAACGAAGTTCCTCAAAGGTTGTGGAAACAATTCGAGTAGATCGAGGATCGAGAAGGTCCTCTCACAGTGATCTTTCAAACTGTCTTTGACCTTTCTCAAGGCTGCGAGGCCCTCCTGGCTTTCAACGTCCACGTCGAGATCGACCTTCAGAAAAATGGGCACCTTTATGCCCGCGATGGCTTCCACTACACGTGCTCCCTTCATGACCTTGGAGTTGGACCTGAAGAACAGCAGGGAGTGAAAGTCTGCTTTCACCTTATTGATGAAGAAACAGAAGAACGTGAACAATGCGAGAAAAATCAGCAACTTCGTACTTCTCTTCTTCAGAATTTTCTTTTCGACGATCTCAGGTGTTCTTCTGTGTTCGATGAGTGTAACTGTGGGTGGCAGGAAAACGAACGTCGCCACACCAGCCGCAGTCATGCCCATCGCACCGCTGAAGCCGAGCTCCCTCATCACCGGTGAGCTCGTGAGTCCCAGGCTCAGAAAGCCAACCACCGTGGTCAGAACGGTCATGAACAGTGCTAAAAAGGTTTCCTTGAAAGCTTTGCGAGATCTTTCATACCTGCTGGGATCTTTCAGACTCAAATACCTGTTCACATAATGAAGCGCCGCAGAACTTCCCATTATCAATGTTATGAACGGCATGAGGACGTTCTCCATACTGATCGGTTTGCCTATCGCGGCGTAGAGACCAAGCAAGTAGACGGTGGCCAAAATGCTCGGCAAAAATGCCAGCAACGCTGCCCAGAAGTTCTTGAGCGTGAGGTAAAAGATCGAGAACATTATCGCGATCGCGACTGGCGTGAGGTAAGTCAGGATGATTCGAACGTAGTCCATCGCCATCGCACCGATGTATGAAATTCCAAACATGACACCTCCCTTTGGTTCTACCAAACGATGGATGCTTCTCGAAGTGCTTTCGGGACTCTTCGAAATGAACGTCGCCAGCAGGGCGTAATCTCGGCCTTCGTATTGTCCAATGAGCCTGAGTCGCTGAGCGATGGACGTGTTGTTGGCCATCGTGAGGGGAAATTCAAACGGATTGATCACCATGGCGACACCATCCAAACTTCGGAGTTCTCGAGCCACAATGTTTATTTGATCTCGTGTTGTGTACGGCACCGCCACGATTGCGACATCTCTCAGGTGAAAGGTCCTGGAAATCTCCCTCTCCGCAACAACGTAGTGGGATTCTCCAGAAACCTGCGCCTTGAAGTAGGCCCTCACCTTCAACCTTGGAAGTTGGAGGGTCGAAAGAATAGCGAGGATCAACATCAGACTCAATGCGAGCCACGGTTTTCTAATCCACGCCATGTTCTTCCTTCCTGATAAAATTCTAATTGCAAAAGGAGGTCTAAAAACAATGAGACTGACAGACACACACGCACATCTGCATTTTCACCAGTTCGACAAGGACCTTCAGCAGGTGCTCCAAAAACTCGACTCACACAACTTCTCCTTCGTTATCAACGTGGGCATAGACGTGGAGGATTCTAAGAAGGCGCTTTCCTTGAGTCAGAAACATGAGAAGCTCTATTGCTCGGTGGGCGTTCATCCCCACGAAGCTTCAAACGTTCCAGATAACTTTCTACGAGTCTTCGAAGAACTGCTCGAGCACAAAAAGGTGGTTGCCATTGGCGAATGTGGTCTGGATTACTACAGGATGCTGTCTTCGAAGGAGCAACAGCGAAAGGTCTTCGAGGCGCAACTGAAGTTTGCGAAGGACGTCGATCTGCCCGTGATCGTCCACGTCAGGGATGCCTACGACGAAGCTTACGAGATCATAAGCCGCGTGGGATTACCGACGCGAGGGGGCGTCGTGCACGCCTTCTCCGCGGATGAAGAATGGGCACTGAAGTTCGTCGAACTCGGGATGTACATCGGTGTGGGTGGTCCGATTACGTACCCGAACAACCACAAGCTGAGGAGAGCTGTGATGACCGTGGGGATCGAAAACATCCTGAGCGAGACGGATTGTCCCTACTTGGCTCCTCAACCGATCAGGGGTAAGAGGAACGAACCGATCTACGTGAGGTTCGTGGTCGAAAAGATCGCAAGGATCTTGGACATGGACATTGAGGATGTCGCAGAAACTCTGGTGAAAAATGCAGAAGAGCTGTTCATACCCTGATCTTTTCGATTCTGTGGAACCATCGCATCGCGGGGATGGAACTCAACAGGCTCGCAGTGAAGATGAAAGCTGAGGTCAAGAACACCCACCTGTGTCCGAGCCTTCCTGCGATCTGTGTCGACACCACGGGCACAAAAGTTCTGCTGAAGATGTTTAGTCCTTGGAAGAAACCTTCCCATCTGCCCAGTTCTCTCGGTGACAAGCTCATCTTGATGGTTTCTTTTGCTGGAAACCACAGGATGAAACCAAATCCCATGATCACGTGGGAAGCGAAGAACACGTACACGTTGGGTACGAACCACAGAGCAAAGGTGGCGATGATCAACACTGAGCCGATGATCAAATTCCTGATCGTACTGTTGTTGACCTTTCTCTTCCACGGGTATGCCACGACCAGTGACGCTGAAAAGATCATCTCAAACAAAAAGGGCGAGGAACTGTCCAGTTTGAAATGGTCCATGAGATAGTACGAGATGATGAGAAAACTCGAAAAACTGAACGCCATGAAAGCCAAGTACTGGTGCAGCATTATCGATATGAAAGGACCGTTCACGCTCGTGGCCAAGACGTGGTCCTCGTGAAGACTCGAGCCACTCTTGACGCGTGGCAAGATCTTGAGGAAAGAGAAGGCATAAAAGATGTTCGCCACAAAGGTCGAGAAGAATATTGCCGAGAGAAATCTCAGATCCTTCATGTACTTCGACAGAATGAACACCAGGAAAAAGTAGGCGACCACCTTCGTGAACTCGGTGATGAAGAACTGCGTCGAGTAAATCTCCTCGCGCTTTTTCGGTGGAAAGAGAGCCCTTTCGTACATGACTTGACAAGGGTAGAAGACGTCCGTAACCCCGAGCAAGAGTTGTGCGGCCACGAACCCATAGACGTTGCGCGCCAAGATGAAAAAGATACTTCCGAGGGCGAAGAAAGTTCTTGCCAGTGCGTAACCGTAGTTCACGCTGATGCTCTCGAATTTTCTGCCCAAAACGTAAGTGAGAATGGCCTGCAAGATGTAAGAAAAACTGAAAAGCCATCCAAGCTCTTCTATTGAGATATTCAACACCTTTCCAAGCGTTGGGGCCGCGATGATCGCGGAGAAAGAAAAGCCTGTGATGGAGTAGAAGACAAGATAGCGCTTGACTTCCTTCGGCAAGTTCTTCCACATTCGCCTCACCTGATCTTCTCAGTGTTAATCTAAGAGTAAATAACTCTACACTTGAAATGGAAAGAGCTTTTGATTAGAATTGTTGTCGAAAACCGACGCTCCGGCGTAGCTCAACCGGCAGAGCGGGTGGCTGTTAACCACTAGGTTGCAGGTTCGAGTCCTGCCGCCGGAGCCACACTTCAGATGAATTTTCCAATTGGAAGGCGGGTCATAAGCCCGCCACTTTTTTGTCTGGGCAGATCTTCCTCGAAAGAACGGGCATGAAAAACCGCTCCAAACAGGAGCGGTCCTTCCTTCGATCTCTTGAATCTCCTCCAACTGGCGCCCCCAAGGGGATTCGAACCCCTGCTTCTGGCTTGAAAGGCCAGTGTCCTAGGCCGCTAGACGATGGGGGCTCAACCAAGGCTATATTACACTATCTCGCCGAAATGGTCAAGGGGGGTCAACACCATATCTCTGATTTGGATGTTGGTCTCAATGATCTGCAAAAGAAAGCTTGGCGGGGAACTTATGACCCACAATCTACGTGGGGTATGATGAAAACTGACATCATCGTGCTTCATTCACCCTTGCATTATCCTGCTGATTACGGGTTCATTTTGAACACTCTCGCGGAAGATGGAGATGCGCTGGATGTTCTCGTTGTGAACTATGAGCCAGCATTCTTTGGATGTGTTGTGCAGGTTCGGCCCATCGGAGTACTGAAGATGCGGGAGGGGACGCGACGAAAAGATACTGGCTGCACGTTGAATCTTCGTTTCAATGATGTTGAAGGCCTAACGCATTTGCCTCGGCACCTTCTTCTCGAGATCGAACACTTTTTCACAGAGTACAAAACTTTAGAAGAAAAATCTACCGAGATTCTCGGATGGCAAGGGCGCGAAGACGCATGCAATTGATTCAGCAGGCTCAGGAGCATTTCAACAAAGTAGAGTCGAGAAACGGTTGAACTTTGAGAACCCTCAAAAACCGTGCAGGTTCTCTCACTGAGATTGAGATCTTTCGCGAACGAGATGGCTTTGAAAAGAAAAAGGCGGCTTTCGCCGCCTGGTCGGGGCGACTGGACTTGAACCAGCGACCTCTTGCGCCCCATGCAAGCGCGCTAGCCAACCTGCGCCACGCCCCGCGTTTTTAATTCTACCACGAATTCATTCCTGGTGCAAGCGTTCAATTTGACACTCCCAATCTCCTAAAGGGGTGAAATTTTTGATGGCTCGTTGGGTCATCTTCGATGGAGCAAAGTTGACTCCATAGCAACAGAGGCTATTGCCTCTGGTGGGTGCTAATCTTACTACTACTACTTGGGCTCTGCCCAAGATACGTTTCCCTAAAGCCATATCCTTCTCGAGCAGTTGTCAAAGTCCCGCCTCTATGGTATCATTTGTATTGGCTCAGGGGGTAGTTCAGTTGGCCAGAACGCCGGAATCGGGGTCCGGAGGTCGAGGGTTCAAGTCCCTCCCCCCTGACCATTTTTCAAGCGTTCACACATCGATCTGAGTGCCGACTCGACAGCTTTGTATGGATCCTCTGAATCCACGAGTGAAAGATACTTCTGCAGCGTTCTCCTCGCGAGTGTCTCTGCGTGGTGTCTCGACCTTTCTCTTCTCAGCTGTTTCAATCTTCCTGTTTCAACGAGAGTCTTCCACAATGTCGTCATTTTATCCACGAGCTCTTCAACTCCGCTGCCGTTCAAGGCCGAGGTCTTCACGACGCTTGAGACATCCCTTCCAGCGAAGGTGAGAAAGCCGATCAGCTGATCGTACAGCGAGTCGTTTCCCGCAAGATCCGATTTGTTCACGACATATATGTCCGCGATCTCCATGACGCCCGCCTTCAACAGTTGCATTTCGTCTCCAAAGCCCGGTGACAGCACCAGCACGACCACGTCTGCCACATACCGCACCTCGACCTCAGCTTGACCGACACCCACCGTTTCGACAAGAACGTAATCGAAACCCGCGGCTTCGAGCAACTCCACGACATCGTAGATGCTCTCGTTCAATCCACCGAGTGCGCCGCGGGATGCCATGCTCCTAATGAAGACACCTTCGTCAAGGAAGTGTTTCTTCATCCTGACTCTGTCACCGAGGAAGGCACCCTGACTGAAAGGACTGGATGGATCCACTGCAACGACGGCGACCGTTTTATTCATGGATCTAAGCCTCGCGATCACCTGATCGATCAACGTGCTCTTGCCCACGCCTGGGCTACCCGTGAAACCGATCACAGGACAAGTTTTTCTCGGTAGATCCTTCAGTACTTGTCTCGCCCTTTCAGGTTCGTTCTCTATCAACGTTATGAACTTGGCGATCTGCTTATGATTCACTCGTGCTCGCCACCCCTTCCAAGACCTCTCTAACCTCTTGAACGATCTTCGAAAGCGGTGTTCCTGGCCCAAACACACGCGCGACACCTATCTCCAGCAACTTGGGTACATCGTCGGGTGGGATTATGCCTCCCACGAAGACTGGAATGCTTGCTATACCTTCTTTTTTCATCAGCTCGATCACCTTCTTGGACAACTGTAGGTGCGCACCCGACAGGATCGAGAGCCCTATCAAATCGACGTCCTCCTGGATCGCAGTTTTCACGATCTGCTCGGGAGTCTGTCTCAGACCGGTGTATATCACTTCGAAACCCGCATCCCTCAGGGCATGCGCGACGACCTTTGCACCGCGATCGTGTCCATCCAACCCAGGTTTTGCGATCAAGATCCTGTACTTCTTCATCTGATTCACCCCCTCAGATCGATGTGCTCTCGGTGTACTCTCCGTAAACTTCTCTCAGAACATCGCTTATCTCACCAAGGGTTGCGTAACACTTGACCGCTTCGAACACGTATGGAACGATGTTTTTACCCTCCTTCGCAGCTTGTTTCAATTCCTTCAACGCGTTCGCGACGGCCCTGTTGTCCCTCTGCTCTCTCAGTTGTCTGAGGGCCTGTTTCTGCTTCTCTTCAAGTGCGGGATCAACCTTCAAGATGTTTTCAACCGGTCTTTCTTCTTTGGTTTGAAACGCGTTCACTCCCACAACAATTTGTTCGCCTTTTTCAATCGCCAGCTGTTGCTCGTACGCACTCTTGTGGATCTCCTTTTGAACGTATCCGAGTTCTATCGCTCGAACCATGCCGCCCAAAGAGTCGATCTTTTGCAAGTACTCCCAGACCTTTTCCTCGATCTGGTTAGTCAGAGCTTCCAAAGCGAATGAGCCTGCCAGTGGATCGACGATGTCCGCGACACCGGATTCGTAGGCTATGATCTGTTGTGTCCTGAGCGCGACCTGTACGGATTGTTCCGTTGGAAGGCCGAGAGCTTCGTCGAAAGAGTTGGTGTGTAAAGATTGAGTTCCACCGAGCACGGCCGCCAGTGCTTGGATTGCGACACGGACTATGTTGTTCAGTGGCTGCTGTGCTGTGAGCGTGGAACCACCTGTTTGAGTATGGAATCTGAGCCTCAAGGCTTCTTGGTTGGTCACTTTGAAGCGCTCCTTCATGATCTTCGCCCAAATGCGTCTCGCGGCTCTGAACTTCGCGATCTCTTCCAAGAAGTTGTTGTGCGCGGCGAAGAAGAACGACAGCTGTCTTCCGAACACGTTCGGATCCAGTCCGGCCTTGATGGCCGCTTCAACGTAAGCGACTGCATCAGCAAACGTGAAGGCGAGCTCTTGGACCGCGTTGGCACCGGCCTCTCTTATGTGATAGCCGCTGATGCTTATCGTGTTCCACTTGGGCATGTGCTGGGCACAGAATTCGAAGATATCCGTGACGATCTTCATGGACGGTTCTGGTGGAAAGATGTAAGTACCCCTCGCTATGTACTCTTTCAAAATGTCGTTCTGTATCGTTCCTCTCAGTTCTTCGAGTTTTGCCCCTTGCTTTTCCGCCGTCACGGCGTACATGCTCAAAAGTATGACTGCGGTGGAGTTTATGGTCATCGAGGTGCTGACGTCTTTCAGTGGAATACCGTCGAAAAGTGTCTCTATATCCTTCAAGGAATCCACCGCGACACCCACGCGTCCAACCTCACCTTCGGCGAGTGGGTGGTCCGAATCGTAACCGATCTGCGTGGGTAGATCGAACGCCACCGACAAGCCCGTTTGGCCCTGCTGCAAAAGATATTTGAAGCGTTTGTTCGTTTCTTCCGCGGTTCCAAAGCCCGCGTATTGCCTCATCGTCCAGAGCCTTCCACGGTACATGGTTCTCTGAACGCCTCGCGTGTACGGATAGTCTCCCGGCATGCCGAGGTCTTTCAAATAATCCAGCTCTGAGACGTCGAGTGGCGTGTAGCATCTCTTGAACTCGTAGCCAGAACTCGATACGAACTTCTCCTTCCTCTCTGGATACTTCTTCAGGTCGCTCTCCACCTGCGCTTGCCACTGCTCGAACGCATCAAAGATCCTCCTGAGCTGTTCTTTATCGTACACGCCTCACCACCTCCACTCTGGATTTGGCCAACCAAAGGGCACAACAACCCTTGAAATCGAAGTCGACCTTGAACGTTGGCTTCACGATGACGTTTGCGAACTCTTTCACCGATTCTTGCAGCAAGCGTCTGTATTCGCCACGTGGTTGCATGCAACCAAGCACCAAATGATCGAACTTCTCGGCGGTGTAACTGAACAATTCTTTCACTCTCGAAAGGTCAGGTGGAAGAGCTTGGGAGAACTTCGTTCCGAAAGTTGGTATGAACACGTTCAGAACCACGGCACTGAAACGTTCCGAAAGCATCTTCAGTGCTTCATACTCGTGTGATATGTGACCTTCCAAAATTCCAATCGTTACGTGTGGTACGGCGAAGACCCTTGTTCGTGCGATGGCGTCCAGAAGTTTCACTGGTTCAACGCTGAACCCATAGACGGCCTCCATGACCATTGGATCGGCGAAAAAATCGAAACTCACAACGTCGGCCAAGCCTTCGAGATCTTCCATGAAAGATTGTGGGAAACCCACGTGAAAGTTGTAAGAGAGCCCGTACCTTTCCTTGAGATGCCTCAGATGGTTCAAATACTTTCTGAAGGGTACGAGAAAATCTTCCTCGAGTCCGCCGCTTATGAGAAAACTCTTGTGTCCTTCTCTCGCGAGTTGCTCCATCTCCCACAGCGTTTTCATGTGGCCGAGGTAGTGCCCACCGCAATGCGCACAGTTCATACGACAGAATTTTCCAGTGAGCGAGATCGGTATTGTTCCGCTCGGATCGATGAAAACCAGACCCATCACCACAAAAATCATACCATCTTGGAACAATCTTCGTGGTATCATTCGAAAAGGTGAGCAACGAGGAGGGATCGTATGAGGATCTACATCTCAGTCGACATGGAAGGTCTGGCAGGTATCGCCACGTGGGGAGAGGTCGACACCAGTAAGAAGGAAGCTTCGGAAGTCTTGCACGAACATTTGAGAGCGTTGCTCGAGGGGTTGTTCTCTTCGGGAGTTGAGATCGAGCACGTGTTGATCTGTGATGCTCACGGTTCTGGTACGGCTATACCTTACAGGATATGTGAAGAGTTCGACAACGTGAGCCTCGTACACGGTCCGATAAGAAAAGATTACATGATGAGCGGTCTCGACGCGACGTTCGATAGGGTGATCTTTTTGGGCTATCACGCGGGGATCGGCACCAAGAACGCGATCATGGACCACACCTATTCGAGCTCGCTGATACACAACGTTTGGATCAACGGGAAAAGGATGAACGAGGCGCTCATAAACGCTGCCTTTGCCGCACATCACAATGTTCCTGTCTGTCTCGTCGTTGGTGATGGTGCGCTCGGCGAGGAGTTGAAGAGAGAATTTCGAGGAAAATGGCTGTTCGTTGACACCAAGATGGGGCTTGGACGTTACGCAGCCATCATGAAACCGAAGAAGCGCTTGTTCGGAGAGATGAAAAGAGCAGCAGCCGAAGCTGTGAAGATCCCGAGGAAAGAACTGGTGCTGTACGGGTTCGACACACCTGTGGAGCTGAAGGTTGAAATGAAGGACACGGTTTACGCAGACTTGGCCGAGCTGATCCCTGGCATCGAGAGGATCGATGGTCGCACCGTGAGGTTCGTCCACAACGATTATTCTGTGGTCTTCAACACAATCATGGCGATAGTCTACGTGGCGATGGCAGCCCGCGATTGGAGGTCATGAAGCATGAGGTCCCTCAGCGAATTGATCGAAATGGCTAAGAGAGCGGGAAAGAAGAATCTCGTTGTCGTTGGTGCCGAGGACGAAGAAGCAGTCGAGGCAACCTTGATGGCGAAAAGAGAAGGATTGGTGGATCGCATCTTCCTCGTGGGAAAGTTGCAGAAATTACAGAACTACGCAAATTCAGTTGATGTAGAACTCATCGACAGCTGTGATGAAAGTGATGCGAGCGAGAAAGGTGTGAAGCTCGTTTCTTCTAAACGTGCTGATGTTCTGGTCAAGGGCCTTGTGAAGACATCAACCCTTTTGAAAGCTGTGCTCAACAAGGACTGGGGACTGAGAGGTGCAGGACTTCTGACACACCTTGCGGCGATCGAGGTGTCCGCACTGGACAGGGTCGTGTTCGTGTCGGATGGAGGTATTGTTATAAGACCTTCACTCGAGGAGAAGGTGATGCTCATCAGCAATGCGGTAGGGGTTCTACGCAAACTGGGCTACGAATTGCCTAAAGTGGCTCTCATCTGTGCGGTCGAGACGGTAAACCCTGCCATGCCCGAGACAGTTGAAGCTGCAATAATTGCGAAAATGAACCAGCGTGGTGAGATAAAGAACTGCATCGTCGACGGACCCTTGGGTTTGGACAACGCTTTGAGCTCGAGAGCCGCGGAAGTGAAAGGAGTGAAGAGTCCAGTTGCGGGTTGCGCGGACCTCTTGATCGTGCCCGACATTCATTCGGGTAACTTCCTCGGAAAATCTGCGATCTATCTTGCAAACGGCAAGATCGCGGGGATGGTGATCGGCGCGAAGGCACCCGTTGTACTGGTTTCCAGGGCCGATACCGCAGAGAGCAAGTTGCTCTCGATCGCCATGGCATGTAGCGCGAGCGAGGGATAGACATGATAAGGGTCCTTCTGCCTTCGAACGTGCTCGGCAGTGTTGAACTTTCATCGAGCAAAGAGAGGCTCTTCGTTGACTTCTACGGTGAGGATGACTACGAGAAGAAGCTGTTCGAGGAGTTCTGGGACGTGGTGATGGGACCGAAGAAATTCGACAATCCCACCACGATTTTCGTCACTTCGATGGATGGCGTGATGATGGCCATCAGGTATCTCGAAAGCAGGCTCGAACTGGAGGAACTCAAGAGGAAGCACGAGGTACTGTACAGCTACGCTGAGTTGCAGGGTGTGATCGCTCACGAGATCTTGAGAGAACTCCAAAGACTGCGTAACAGTTCTGAGGGAGCGATCGCTTTCGTGGCCGAGACAGGTGTGCATTTGCTCGCATACCTCGAATACTTCTCCGCCGGGAAGTACGTTCAACTCGAAGAGAGCGTCTTCGAGGTCAACTTGAACGGTAAGACGAGGAGGATCGTTTTCAGTGATCTTCCCGTGGAAGGTTTCTGCAACGTTCGTATTCCCCCTTTGAGAGAGCGTAAGAACGACATCCCATACATGGTCGATTGGATTCTCTCTTCGATACACCAGAAGCACAGATACGTACCGTTGAAGTTTCCGAGCGAAGACATCATGGACTTGTTTCTGAAATACGACTGGCCGGGAAACACTGAAGAGCTAGTCAAGGTAGTCCACATGTACGCCGCGGGTCTGAACGTCGTCGACTACTTCGTGAACTCGATCCCAAGTCGGACCGAGCGAGAACTGAGATTGCCCGAGTACGTGAGAAAGGTGGTTACGAGCGTCGAAAAGCGGACGATAAGAATCTTCCTTGAAAAGTACAACTGGAACCGCAAGAAGGTAGCCTCGATGCTCGGCTTGAACTACAAAACACTCTGCTACAAGATAAAGAAGTACGGTATCACGAAGCAGTGATGCCGCCCAACTTCTTCGAGATTTCTCTTGCTGTGCTGATCACTTCTTGTGCGATCTTCGGTATGGTTTCCTCGTTCAGCAGACCGGACGCGGCGGTGACGCTGACTGCGCCGATCACCTTGTTGGTGTAATCGAAAACAGGTGCGCCGACACACTTGACTCCGTATTCGTTCTCCTCGTTGTCGATTGCGTAGCCTCTTTCTCTCACCAAGAGCAATTCTTGCTTGAGCCTTTCTGGGTCTGTGATGGTGTTCGGCGTGCATCTGTTGAGTGGTACGTTCTTCAGATACTGTTCGAGCTCGTCCTCGCTCAAGAATGCGAGGATGGCTTTGCCGAAACCTGTGGAGTATAGTCTCATCTTCATTCCTATCCTCGAGACAGTGGGAATCGTCCTTGCGCTCTCGACCTTGTCAACGTAAACACCCTCGAAACCATCTTTCAGGGCGAAGTGGACCGTCATGTTGGTCCTCTCCATCAATTCGATCAAGAGTGGATGGGCTATCTCGCGCACCTCTATGTTCCTGAGGACTATGCTTCCGAGTTCGACTAACTTGTACGAGGGAAAGTATCTGTGGGTGTAAGGATCTTTGAAAACGTAGCCGCACTCGACAAGTGTTTCGAGGTGCTTGAACGCAGCAGGTGATGTTATTTGCAAAAACTCCGCAACGTCGCGAACCCTGACGCCGTTCTTTTTCGAGGCGATGTACTCCAGGACTTTCAGAGCTCTCTCAACTGAATAGATGGACATGTTTGGATTTCACCTCACAACTCTTCCACTTCCTGAACCTTTCATCAGGCTCTTCACCTCGTCGAGAGTCACTTCGTTGAAGTCCCCGACGATCGTGTGTTTCAAACAAGAAGCGGCAACGGCGAACTCCAAAGTTTCTTGTGGTTTCATACCGGTGAGAAAACCGTAGATGATGCCTGCGGAGAAGGAGTCTCCTGCGCCGACCCTGTCGACGATGTGAACTGTGTACTGCTTGGCGCTGTAGAAATCGTCTCCGTCGAGTAGGACACCGGACCAACCGTTTAGATTGGCAACGATGCTTTCTCGCAAGCTTATCGCCACCCTCTTGAAGCCGAACCTTTCCTTGAGCCTGCGGCATACTTGTTCGTATCCTTTCAAGCTGAGCTTCCCCTCAACAACGTTGCTCTCGTCCGCCTTTATGCCGAAGACTTTCTCGGCGTCCTCCTCGTTCGCGAAGAGAACGTCGACGTACTTGACGAGCTGTGACATCACCTGTCTTGCCTTCTCTTGGCTCCACAGTTTGGCCCTGTAGTTGAGGTCGCACGACACAGTTATACCTTTCTCCTTGGCCTTTTTCAGAGCATCGAGACACGCTCGCACCAAATTGTCCCCGAGCGCCGGCGTTATTCCGGTGAAGTGGAACCAATCAGCGTTGTCGAAGATACGATCCCAGTCGTATTCTTCGGGCTTGGAGAGAGCAAAAGTGGAATTCGCCCTGTCGTAGATCACCTTCGAAGGCCTTTGGGAATAACCAGTTTCGAGGAAATAGACGCCCAACCTACCCTCTCCGAAGATTATGTGAGACGTGTCCACGTTGTATTGTCTAAGATAACGCAGAACCGCGATGCCGAACTCGTTCTTGGGAAGTTTCGTCACAAATGATGCTTCCAGACCAAAGTTTGCGAGTGAAACGGCCACGTTCGCTTCCGCCCCGGCATAGGTGACATCGAAGCTCTTTGTCTGCACAAACCTCAAGAAGTTCGGTGTTGCGAGCCTCATCATGATCTCTCCGAAGCTAACCACTCTGGCCATGGTCGCACCTCCATAACTATTGGTTAATACGATGAAGCTTAAGTCAACGCCATGAGAATTCTACCATAGGTTGCTTCGTTCGAGCAAGAGCATGGTTTGAGGTACAATGAAAATGGGAGGAGTCGAGCATTGAGAGTCGGAGTTCTGTTGAGTGGTGGTGTCGACAGTGCGGTGGCGCTCTACAGTTTGCTCGAAGCAGGTCATGACGTGATCGCTTACCACATGAAGACCATGCCGGACGAGTTCTATCTTGCCAAGCAGATAAAACACAAGGTTTGTTGTTCACCTGCCGACACGTTCGACGCGCAGCTGATAGCGAAACACTTTTCTGTGCCGATAAAGGTGATCCACGTGGAGGACGTCTTTCGTCGGACTGTGGTCAACTACTATCTGGAGGAGTACAAGAACGGAAGGACCCCCAATCCGTGCTATCTGTGCAACAGGTTGATCAAGTTCGGCTTCGTGATGGACCTCATCCTGAACGAAGGTGCGGACAAAATCGCCAGCGGTCATTATGCGAGAATCATTGATGGCAAGCTTTACAGAGCGTTGGACAAAGAGAAGGACCAATCCTACTTTTTGGCGTCGATCGAGAGACACAGACTCGCCAAGATCATCTTTCCAAACGGTGACAAGACCAAGTCTCAAGTGAGAGAGATCGCAGCAAAGGCGAACATACACGTTCATTCCAAGCAGGAATCCCAAGATCTGTGTTTCATCCCAGATGGTGATCAAGAGAGTTTCTTCAGGGAGAATGGCATCGAATTCAATGAAGGTCCGATCTACGATGTTCATGGTAAGGAATTGGGTAGGCACAAAGGTCTGATACGTTACACCATTGGGCAGAGAAGGCTGGGAGTCTCATTGGGATCAAGAACATACGTGGTACGAATCGATGCTCAGAGGAATGCCATAATTGTCGGAAAAGAAGAGGATGTTTATCGAAACAAATTCTCAGTGAGCCATCTCAACTTCTTGGTGGATCTTCCTGAAGAGTTCAGCGCGTTCGTGAAGGTCAGAAAGAACACGTTAGAAGTTCCATGTTTCGTGAGGCACAACGGCAGTGAAGCGGAAATCGAGACGAAAGAACCACTCTTTGCCGTCACACCCGGTCAGGCAGCGGTGTTTTACGATGGTGAGCTCGTGCTTGGTAGCGGCATTATCGAAGAAGTTTTGTGATAAAATTTGGAATTAAGAACGCGAAGAGGGAAGTGGTGGTTTGATACCTCTGTACGACACCATACCGAGCAGGAGAAGACCGTACGTGGTCTATGGACTGATCACGATCAATGTTGTGTTGTTCATCTACCAACTGACGCTCTCTCGTGTCGAACTGATAGAGTTCATGTACAACTTTGGACTTGTACCGGCTCGTTTCACGTCGACCAGGTGGACCACCGTGTGGCAGCTCCGCACGGGTTTGAGCTTGTATTCGAACAAGTGGCTGACGTTCTTGACCCACATGTTCCTGCACGGAGGATGGTCCCATTTGATTGGAAACATGTGGTTCTTGGGTTTGTTTGGCGACAACGTCGAGGACGAACTTGGGCACGGCAGGTTTTTGATCTTTTATCTCTGCGGTGGTGTGCTCGCAAGTTTAGCACACTTTTCGCTCAACTTGAACTCGCAGGTTCCAATGGTTGGAGCTTCCGGTGCGATATCGGCTGTCATGGGGGCTTATTTCGTACTCTTCCCATATTCGCGCATCGTCTCGATAGTACCCTTGTACTTTCTCCTGCCCTTCTTGGTCGCCATACCCGCGTTCACGTACTTGTTCGTTTGGTTCATCTTCCAAGTGCTGAGTGGTTTGCTCGACAGTCCCACAGGTTCTGGGGTGGCGTACTGGGCGCACATTGGGGGGTTCGTCGTGGGGATGATCTATGGGTACGTACGAAGATTGCGAAGAAGACGATATTACTGGTGAGGGAGGTTTGCCATGTTTCAAAAGATGACGATAGAAGACTGTCTCGAGGTTGAAAGGCAAGATCTGGTGAAAGAGTCTTTGAAGGAGATAGAGAGGGTTGATAAGGTTCTCAAGAGTTTCATCACGGTACTCGATGAAGAACGAATCGAAATCGACGAAGGACCTTTCAAAGGCATTCCAATAGCCATAAAGGACAACATCGTTACGAAAGACGTCAGAACGACCTGCGCATCGAAGATCCTCGAGAACTACGTGCCTCCATACGACGCGACGGTCGTGAGAAAGTTAAAGAAGGCTGGCTTTGCCATCGTCGGAAAGACGAACCTCGACGAGTTCGCGATGGGCTCGAGCACAGAACGTTCCGCGTTTTTCGTCACGCGTAATCCTTGGGATCTTTCTTGCGTCCCAGGTGGCAGCAGCGGAGGTTCTGCCGCAGCAGTTGCGAGCGGAGAGGTCGTGGCAGCGCTCGGCAGCGACACGGGTGGTTCGGTGAGACAACCAGCAGCGTTCTGCGGTATCGTGGGCTTCAAACCGACGTACGGTTTGGTCTCTCGATATGGACTTGTGGCGTTCGCGTCCTCGCTGGATCAGATTGGACCTATGACCAAGAGCGTCAAAGACGCCGCCATCCTCATGCAAATCATCCATGGGAGAGACCCGCTCGATTCCACAACGGTCGATGTGAAGATGGATTTTCTGTCCCACATAGAGCAAGGAATCGAAGGTTTTCGTTTCGCCGTTCCCGTTGAAGTTTACGAGTACGAAGGTCTGGACAAAGAAGTTGCGGAGAGATTCGAGGAGTGCATCAAGCTCATCGAGAAACTTGGAGGAAAGGTAGAAAGAGTGAAGATCCCCACGCTCAAGTACGCGGTCGCGACGTACTACGTGATCGCTCCTGCCGAGGCAAGCTCGAACCTTGCGAGATACGACGGTGTCAAGTACGGCTTGCGAGTCGAGAAGTCCGGTCTGAAGGAAACATATTCCGTTACCAGGACGATGGGTTTTGGGGAAGAGGTCAGAAGGAGGATCGTGCTGGGTACGTTCACTCTGAGTGCGACTTACTACGAAGCCTACTTCAACAAGGCGCAAAAAGTGCGAAGGTTGCTCGCCAACGATCTCAGTTCGGTGTTCGACCAATTCGATGCAATCCTTACCCCCACATCTCCCATACCAGCCTTCAAGATCGGCTCAATAACGGATCCCCTCGCGTATTACTTGATGGACGTCTTCACAACCTTCGCTAACTTGGCGGGTGTGCCAGCTTTGAGCGTACCCTTTGGCTTTGCCCAGGGACTTCCGGTCGGTGTCCAGGTAGTGGGAAAGAGGTTTGAAGATCCGAAAGTGTTGAGGATCGGTAGATCGATCGAGAAGTTCTCTCCGTACAACGAAAACGGCCGTATTCCCTTACCGGTGGTGAGAGTATGAGGTTCAAGACCGTGATAGGTTTGGAGATACACGTGCAGCTTTCGACCGAGACGAAGGCTTTCTGTAGTTGTACTGCGAACGTCTTTGAAATCCCAGCGAACACGGCGGTTTGTCCGGTGTGTACGGGTCAGCCTGGAGCCCTGCCCGTGGTGAATGCAGAGATGGTTGACTACGCCATAAAACTCGCACTGGCACTGAACTGCAAGGTGAACGAGTATTCGAGGTTCGACAGGAAGAACTATTTCTATCCGGATCTGCCGAAGGGTTATCAAATAAGTCAGTACTTTTATCCACTCGCGGTCGGTGGTCATCTTGACATAGACGTCGACGGAACAACGAAGCGAGTGAGGATAAGGAGACTGCATCTGGAGGAAGATGCGGGTAAGCTCATGCACGAAGGCGACTCGATAACGCAAGCGAGGTATTCCTTGGTGGACATGAACAGGTGTGGAGTGCCTCTGGTCGAGATAGTAACAGAACCGGACCTTTCTTCACCGAGGGAAGCACGCATCTTCACCGAAAAGTTGCGTTCCATACTGAGATATCTGAAGATCAGCAGCGGTGACATGGAAAAGGGTGCGTTGAGGTGCGATGCGAACATTTCGATAGTCGATCTCGACAGGAACGTTTCGAGTAACAGGGTAGAGGTCAAGAACATGAACTCCTTCAAGTTCATCGAGAAGGCGTTGGAATACGAGGAGCAGAGGATCAAAGAAGCGCTCGTGAGGGGAGAAAACGTTGAAAAAGAAACGCGTGGCTGGGATCTTTCGACGAAGACGACCGTTTCGATGAGAGGAAAAGAAGAAGAGAGTGACTATCGCTACTTTCCAGAACCAGACATACCACCAATCGTCGTCAGTAAAGAGAGGATCGAGAAGTTGAAGCTCAGCTTGCCGGAGCTGCCGGATCAGAAAAAGCAGAGGTTCGCTCGAGAGTATGGACTTCCAGAGTACGATGCATCTGTACTCACGGCGGACGAATCGATTGCGAACTTCTTTGAAGCGTGCGTCAGGTTGAGTGGCAAACCCAAAGAAACGAGTAATTGGATCATGACGGAGATGCTGAGAGAAATGAAAGAGTTCGAGAGCGGGGAACTGAAGATCAAGCCCGAACACATCGCAGAACTCATAAGGTTGGTCGATCGTGGCGAGATTTCCATAAAAACGGCCAAGGAGATCTTTCCCGAAATGTTCAGAACGGGGAAAATGCCTATTCAGATCGTTGAAGAGAGAGGACTGAAACAACTGAGCGACGAACACGCCATAGTTGAGATCGCAAGAAAGGTTCTCGAAGAAAACCCGCACGTCGTGAGCCAGTACAAATCTGGAAAGACGAACGTGATTTCCTTCTTCGTTGGCCAAGTGATGAAACAGACCAAAGGGACCGCGAATCCAAAACTTGTGAACGACGTACTGAGGAGGTTACTCGAGGGGTGAAGTTGAATCGTTTAGTGCTGTCGATCGTTCTGACTTCAATCACCATGTTCGGTGTGGAGATGCTCCACGTCGATGGTTTGACACACTTCATCGATGTCGGAAATTTTCTGATCAGGACCTCAGAAAACGACCTTCAGTTCGGGGCGATCTATCGGAATGAGAAAACGATCGTGCGTAAGATGGGTTTTTTGAGGATCAAAGAGGCGGACGCAAAGATGAACATTGGGTTCACCGTGGGAAAGAGTTGGTCGGTTCTTGCGACCTTCGACGTCGAGAGCTTCGGTTTGATGCCTGGAAGTTACAGGATGCTTTTTTCGATCGCACCAGAGAACTCTTACGCCATCATTGATGCCAAGCAAAAGGTCTTTCTTGGAAACTACACTATCAACTTCTCCTCCTTTGATGTTGTCGGTCCTGTGACTATGGGTATGAGCAGGGTATATCTGAGAATGCAGAACCGAGAGATCGGTTTTTACTCGCTCGACAACGCACTGTTCGCAGGCTTCTATCCTTTCTCGAGGGGACAAACTGGGGACGAAGGTTTCTTCATGGGCGTGGGGTGGAAGGATGGAGTTTCGGGTGCACTCGCTGTGAAGTTCAGAGTTCCACTTGACAGGGCATCTACAGTGTTGGACTTCATTCTTGCGTTGAACCAAGATAGCGCATCGGTTGGGATCAGAGGTGAATGGATTGGGGAGAAGTTCAAACTCGACACCTGTTTCATTGATGGAAAGTTCGTCTTCAGGATCAGTTTCTGACGAGGTAGGTCTGTACCTCCATGTTCCCTTCTGCAGGAGCAGATGTACATACTGCGACTTTGTTTCTTTCACGGATTTTTCTTGGGTCGAAGAGTACTTCCGAGCGTTGTGGAAGGAGATCGAACTTTGGTCGAGGTTTCTGCCCAAGGTCCGCGTGGGGACGATCTACATCGGTGGGGGAAGTCCGAGCGACGTTCCGTTCGAGTTGCTCGAGAAGACTCTCGAGCGCATTCGACGTATGTTCCTGATCGCTGATGATTTCGAGTTCACGATCGAAGTGAATCCGAATTGTGAGTTCGTCGAAAGGCTCGAATCGTTGAGCGTGAACAGGGTGAGCATAGGTCTTCAAGCGGCGGACGATGAGGTGCTGAAACGCGTCAAGAGGAGACACTCCGTGGATGATTTTTTCAGAACCTATGAGATAGCGAAGAGCTTTGCCAAAGTCAACGTCGACTTCATCGTGGGCCTTCCAACCGAGAGCGATCGCACGATAGAGAACG
The DNA here is from genome assembly GCA_028276125.1 of Pseudothermotoga sp. Taxonomy (GTDB): domain Bacteria; phylum Thermotogota; class Thermotogae; order Thermotogales; family DSM-5069; genus Pseudothermotoga_A. The sequence goes on along the minus strand of JAPYWY010000002.1, from coordinate 5,857 downwards.
ACGTGCGTATCGTGGAGATGTTGAAACCCGATCATGTGTCGATCTATCTTTTGGAAACGCACGAAATCGAACTCAAAACTTCAGTGGACCAGGTGGTTGAAGATCACTATGGGCGTTTCGTCGAAGCGGTGAAGGCGATGGGTTATCATCGCTACGAAATTTCAAACTTCGCACTCAATGGCAGTTTCTGCAGGCATAACTTGAAGTACTGGAGAAACCAAGATTACGTTGGTCTCGGTGTGGCTGCAGGAGGGCATCTGGGAAGAATCAGGTACGTGAACAGTTCACGGCTCGACGAGTACATCACGAAGTTGAAGAATGAAGATTTCGCGTTCGATCATTTTTCGAAGAACGACGACCTTCAGGAGCTGAAGGAAACCATATTCATGGGATTGAGGCTGAGTGAGGGCGTGAGCGTCGAAAGATTGAGAAGGCTTTGGCGGACGTTCGACCCTGAAGAACTCTTTTCAGATCTTTTGGGTGAGTTCTTGGAAATCAAGGGTGAAAGTCTCAGGATGACCGAGCGAGGTTTCGATCTGTCGGCTCGGGTGCTCGCCGATGTCATAGATCGCATTTCTCTGATGGCCGTTGGGAGGTGATCAAAATGGTCTTTGTGGAAACATTGCAGAAGTACAACTTACACTATCCTGCCAACGTTGCACTGGTATGCAGCATGTACGAAGAACGGATCAACGTGATGGCTGCAGCTTGGCACACGCAATTGTCACATGACCCACCGTTGTACGGTGTCTCGATTTCACCCAAAAGATTGACGCACGATCTGATTCTGTCCTCGAAGGAGTTCACGGTGAACTTCATAAGGTACGATCAGAGCAGGCTCGCATCCTTCGTTGGAAAGACCTCCGGCAGGGACATCGATAAGCTCAACGTTTTCGAAATAAACCTCACCAATGGCAAGAAGGTCAAGGTGCCGATATTGAGCGATTGCTACGCAGCGTACGAGTGCAAGCTGGTAGATTTCAGGCGTACGGGAGATCACACCTTCTTCATAGGTCTCATCGTGGGTGCTCACTACGATCCAAACGCTTTCACACAGATCATCAACGTTCAACCAACGCTGTACCTTGGCTCTGACAACTACGTCACAGTGGACTTTTCCACCAAGAGGGTGCACGATGAAAAACAGGTGAAGGATTATCTGTCGAAGTGGGTGCAAGGAGGATGACGAAGTTTCTGTCTGTGATCTCAGAGCTCATGTCGAAAGATAACATTCTAGTTCTTGGACATGTGATGCCAGACGGCGACGATATCAGCAGTGTCGCTTCTCTCGCCGAAGGATTGCGAAGGCTCGGCAAGAGAGTCAGAGCGGCTATAGACGATCAGATCGCGTGGTATTACAAACTCTTTTTCGCCGTCGATTCTATAGAGTCTTTCGACCAGTTGCAGGACTTCCATCCAGATTTGATAGTGGTTGTTGATTGTTCTTCGCCCGACAGGGTGGGAAGGTTTCAAAAGTTGCTGAAGAGTTCCGAATTGATCGTCGTGGACCATCACGAAACGAATTTGATGTTTGGAGACTTGAACTTGGTCGACGTCACGAGTGCTTCTACGGCACAGATAGTTTATAATATGAACAAAGCCATGGGGGTAACGTACGACGCAGAACTCGCAACGACGAACTATCTCGGCCTTGCAACGGACACAGGCTTTTTCAAATACTCCAACACGGATGCGAACGTACTCAAAATTGCCGCAGAACTCGTAGAATTGGGTGCAAAACCCTACTTCGTTGCATCGGTGATCCTGGAGAACAAAACATTTCAGCAGTTCAAACTTCTCGCGAAGATGATCGAACACATGAAGATCGAGGGTGAACTCGTGTATTCTTGGTTGAGTTATGAAGACTATCTCTCTCTGGGTTGCACCGAGGACGACAGCAGTGGGTTCGTCTCTGAGCTGAGATCGATGAAAGATATAGAGGTCGCGATATTGTTCACGGAGTTTCCAAAAGGTGAGGTGCACGTGAGTTTCAGATCGAAACAATGGTTGAACGTGAGCAAAATCGCTTCTGCCCTGGGTGGCGGGGGGCATGCGCGTGCGGCAGGTTGTTCTTACAAGAACGTTGAACTTGTGAATGTCATGGACGAGGTCTTGAGGTTGACTCGCGAAGCTTTGGTGGGAGGAAGGCATGAGGTTGGTTAGGTTTCTGAGACAGACTTACAGTGGCGATGAGTTTTTGATCGTCGAGAACAACGTGTACAAGAGGCTCAAAGTTGTGAAGAAAGAGGCTGTGGGGGAAGCGCGAGAAGATCTCATGGATTTTCTCACGAAGCTTTCCAGACTGAAACATCCCGCGATCGCACCGATCGAAGGATCCGACTTTCGTTCGGAGTTACCTCAAGTGCAGTTCGCTTACTACGGTGGAGAACCTGTCGAGATGAAAAAAGCGAAAGATGAGCAAGAATTTGCCGCTTTCTTGCTCGCTTTACTCAGAGAGCTCGTTCATCATGGAATCGTCATTCCTGTGGTTAGCTTTCAAGATTTCTTGAGACGAGACAACGATTATTTCATGCTCGCCCCGTGCTGGCGCAACTACAAGCAAATTCCCCAGGAAGAAGGCATCTTCATCGCACCTGAATTTGCGAATCGTGGAGTCGCTTCCGTTGCTTCAACGGCCTACGTGTTCGGCAAGATGATCCTTTCTTTAACACAGGATGAAACGGTCAGAGAACTCGTTGGACAGTTCGTGCACGAAGATCCCACCAAGAGAAGGTTGCACTTCGTCATTTCGAGTTCCTTGGTGGGTACCTTTGGTCGTGTCAGGATCAGGCCAGTCATCCTTGCCCGTCGTGAGGAGGAAGAAGTCCTGAGTTTTGTAGCGAACCTCAAGCCGAAACTCAACACAGTCTTGATCCACGGACCACAGAGGACTGGAAAAACCACGCTCTTAAGTTCGCTCGTCGATCAGTTCAGACATTTGGGTGTGCCAACCGTTTGGTTGATTGATGTGGATGCACTCGTCACGGACCTGATTCAGCTACTGGATGAAGAGACTTATCGAAGTTTGGATGATGTGACGAAGGACAGAGTTTCCAAATTTCTTTCGTCGCAGGGATTGTCATCGGACGAAGTGATGTTCACCGTCGCCAAAATTCTGAACAGAATGCGAACGGTAGCCCTCGTGGCAGACGACGCGCACGAACTGACGGCGAGCATGAAAACTCTCTTGAGGCAACTGAACGAGTACGTTTATCCTCATGGACACGTGTTGCTTTTGGCTTCAGTGGACGAGGGCATCGACTTCAGCCTTGACTTGAAGATAGAAGTTGGTCCTCTGAGTTTCGAAGAGACGGAAAAGTTGGTCAGCCAATCACTTGGGATTGACGAAGACAAGATACCTCAAGAATTCCTCCGCTGGTTGCACGCTGTCACCCATGGCCTGGCTGGAAAGATCATAGAGGTGCTCAAGATCTTGGCCAAAGAGAACAAGTTGGGCGTTTCTGAAGGGCGTCTTCAACTTGAAGAAGATTTCCTCGCGAGTGACATGAGAGAAGTACTCAGTTTGTCCCTGGAGAAGTACACGTCCTCGAAGGAGCCTCTGCTGAGCCTCTGTGGAGAGAAGTTTTCTTTCGAGGAAGTGGAGATACTCTGTGATGCACTTGATTTGAGCGACGAAGAGTTGAACGACTCGCTAAAAACTTTGATGAAAGATGGTTTGATCTACTACGAGAACGAGCGTTTCAGGTTCACTTTGCCAGAAGTCTGGCGTTCGTTCTACGACAGTGTCTCACCATCAATTCGAAACGAAGCACACACCGTCTTAGCACTGAAAACCGCTGGCCGCGAGAAGAGGGCGTGGCACCTCAGGATGTTGGGTAAGACCACGTCCGCGGCGGCCATGTACCTTCTGGCGGCCCGAAAGGAGATCTCTTCGTACGGGGACATCTCGGCGTCGCTCGATTACCTTGCCCACGCTCAACAGTTGATGCGAGACAGAGAAAGCTACGCATTGGTGAGTTTGAAGTTCAAAGCGTTGAGCATCAAGGGGCAGTCGAACAGTCTGAAGCTCTTCGCAGAGGAACTTGAAAGAAAAGAGAAATTCGCTTTCTTCAGATACGCCGCTCTGATCATGGCGGGTGAGATAAAGGAAGCTTTCGAACTCGAAGAGAAGATCGATTTTGGTGGTAAGACCCCTTATTCTGAACTGTTCAAACTCATTTACAAGGCTCGAAGGATTCTCGGATCGGGCGAGAAGGTCAAAGAGGAGCTCGTGAAGAAACTCTCACTGCTCGCTTCGAACTTGCTTGATCTACCACTCCACAAGAAGTTGAAGGCTTTAGCCCTGAACGTCCTCGCTCAGGCTAAGGGTGTTGAATCAATGCGGTCCTTGGAATTACTCAGCACCGCGAAATCTCTTGCTGAGGAAGGATCCTTCTACGACGTTTTGGCGGGCACACTACTGTTGCTTGGAACACGTTTGACGGCCACGCCTGAGGCGCAGAGACTCTTTGCACAAGTTGTTGAAATTGCCAACAAGATAGGTTCTCAGAGCCTCTTGATGACTGCCCTCAGCAACATCATATGGACCAACCTCTACAGAGGCGAAATCGAGAAGATGTTCACGGCGATGTACCAACTCAGGGAATTTGCAAGAATGGTCTCTGACGGTGCGACCGAGGCTTACACGTACTTCGTGGAAGCGCAGTACCACACGTACAACAAACAATTGGAAGAAGCTTTGGAGGATCTCGAAAAAGAAAGGTCCATAGAGAAATCCATCGGCATAGAGGAGCGAGGACTAAGGGCGATGGTTGCCGCCCATGCGATTTGTGGAAACATCGATGAAGCAAGAAAAATTTTGAAGGAGAACATAGACAATCCCGCTTTGAACAATCCCAATTTCGTTGAATTCAGGGATCTGATACTCGCTGAAAACGATGAAGACTTGTTGAAAGCGTGGAAAAAGTTTCTGAGCAAAGATCATCTCTACTGGTTGGAAGAAGCTTGCCAAGTGTTCGGGGCGAGGATCGGCCTGCTCGACAGAGATTCTTTCTTCACTTTTGCAGAAAAGCTCGAGAAGGATGCGATAAAGTCTGGTGCTTTTCTTTCGTTGGCCCAGGTGCTCGAGGGTATGGCTTTGGCTTACAAAGCTTTGGAGCAAGACTTGCTTGCTCTGAACTATGCAGAGAGAGCGGTCACGATTTACAGGACTCACAGTTTCGATGCCGCAGCCGACTGGTTGGAGAGCAAGCTCGGTGTAGTGTCGGAGATGAGCAGACTCATCCGCTTGTTTGAGAAGACCTCGGGCAAAGAAAGAGATGTAGAAGTCGTACTCAAAGATCTGAGGTTTTTGGTGAAGAGCTTCGTCGATGCCTACGCCGTCACGCAGTACGCACTCGACACACTGAAGGTTACGAATATCCAGGACGATTTGAAGTCCATCTTGGACTTTCTGCTCTCGAGAACGATGAACGTTTTGCCCATAAACTCGGCAGCTTTGGTATTGATCGATGGTTCTGGGAGGGTTGTCGAGCTGTCGCGATTCAACGTGAAGGAAGTCCCCAAAGATCCGGTGGCGTCTTATGAACCGTTCGAGGTTTATCACACGATACGGCTCGACCACAATTACAAACTGAGCATATATTTGGCGAACAAATCTCTCTACGTCAGCAAAATACAAGGTGAGAACCTGATGAGGCTCGTTTTGAACTTGCAGGAGGTTGCAACGTACATCTTGAAAAACGTGCTCTCTTACAGACGAAGTATCACAGATCCTCTCACTGGGCTTTACACCAGATGGTACTTTCTTCAAAGGCTTCGTGAGGAGTTCGAGAGGGTCAAGAGGTACGGTGGCAACTTCTCGGTGGTCATGGCGGACATAGACGACTTCAAAAAG
>JAPYWY010000088.1 GCA_028276125.1 Pseudothermotoga sp. | reverse complement strand
TCTGGCTTCAACAATGAGCGCGAGTTTTTCGGAAAAGACGTAGTAGAGCTGTTGGGCCCTTATTTGAGTGTCTTTCTTGTTGTACAACACGTTCCCCTCCGCGAGGATCTTTTCAACTTGGTTCGATTCGTTGAGAAAAGCGGTCAACGTCGAACATCTGATGAAGACATCTTCGTAAGATGCTTCGACCTCTTGCGAGAAGATCAACTTTCCCTTCTCGAAGACGACGTTGCCACCCTTGAGCTGCATGGTTGCAGCCTGCGCATGTGAGGCAAGAAGTATCACGAAGAGAACGGCCAAAAATCTGGTCAAGAGTTCCCTCAATCTGTAACTGACGTACGTGTCAAGCAGTATGAACAGCACCGTGCCAACGAGTCCGAAGCCGAGATCGGGCAACCAGGCTGCGAGGACTGGATTGATGAGGTTCTCCTTTCCCATGGCGCTGATCCAAGCACCTGAACCTTGGTACAGAACGATCAGAACGAAGGTGAGTATGACACCCCAAGATTTACTCCTCAAGTTGAACATCAGCGATAAAGGTACTCCCACAAGCGCTATTATGATGGGACCGAGCGCAATGGAATAGCGCGAGTGGAGCTCCACCACCCATGGCGCTGGGTCTATACCGAGTTTCTTGAGCGTGGAGATCCTCTCGCGTAACTCTTCGCTCTTCATGTCCCTCGGAGTCTTACCAGTTCTCAGAATCGATTCGATGTCTTGCTTGAGATCGAGTTCAACCTTCGAAAAGCTCACATCGAAGCGCAAAAAACCCTCCTTGTCGACTCTGTACATTCGACCATCGTACATGAACCATTTGTTCCCCTCTTTTGTCACACGACGTGCCGTGATGATCTCTTCTTCAGAGGGCTCGTTCCTGAACAGGACCACATTCTCCAAAACACCGTTCTGCCTGTCGTACTTCTTTACGTAGAAGTACTGGTTCTCATCCACCTTGGTCAGAACGTTCTCGCTGATGAACACCTCTGGTTTTCTGTAGACGTACTTGGATAGCACTTGGTCCGCCTTCTGGTTGAACACGGGAACGATCCTGTCGTTGAGTACGTAGGCCATAAAGCTCAATATCGCGCCAAGCAGCAAGAAAGGAACGATCAAGACCTTCATCGAAATACCGTGCACTTGCATGGCCATGAGTTCGCGATCATTGGACAGTTTCGATAGCACCCAGAACACGGCGAGCAGAATACCGACGGGTACACCGAGCGCTGTGAAATATGGAAGGTAGTAATACAGGATTCTCAAAAGTACGAAGAAACTCACCCTGTGCCTGACTATCAGATCGGAAAGTTGGTAGAGTATCTCGACGCTCACGAAGACTATGAAGCCTCCTAAACCTATCAGGATTGGACCCAATGAGAGTTTGAACAAGTATTTAATCAGAATCGTCAAACAGCACCCCTTCCCCTCTCTTGAACAGCTTCATCTGGTCTCTGAAGCACTTGTAGTTGGACCCAGAAACGGCGTAAAGCACCGATTCAACGATGTTCGTGCACAGGTCGGCCACCTCCTCGAGCTCCTGTGCAATTTCCAACAAGCAAAGGATTCGTTCTGTCTGCTCCGGTTTCTCCTTCAGCAAGTTCGCGAGCTCCGATCTCATTTCTTCAAACAGCTCGTCTATCTCCTCGTCCTTCGTGCACACCTCAAAAGCCCTTTCGGATTGCATGTCTGCCAAAACGCCGAGGGTTTCTCTCAACAACGCCGCAACGTTTTTGGCCATCCTGACTATGTTCGGATCGATGTTCGCAGACTGTTCCCTGTAGAAAGAGAACAAGAGCTGAGCCATCCTACGGGTCTTGTCACCTATCTTCTCCAGAATGTTCGCCACTTCCAGAGAACTGACTATGAACCTCAGGCTGAAACCCGTGGGTGTGTACGTACCGAGCAGCACGGTGGCTTCCCCTCTCAACTCGACCTCCATGGAGTCGAGTATGTCATCGTCCTCGACGATCTGTTTCGCCAGCGCGATTTGTCTGCTCTCCATGGACTCGATCACTCTTATCATCATCTTTTCGGCGAACCAACCCATCTTCATCAAGGCTTTCTTGAACCTCTCGATCTTTTGATCCAGAAGCCACTTCAAGGTTCGCTCACACCCTTTCCATAGCCAACCTTGTTCTTCAGCACGGAGAAGAAATCGTACCGTGTGGGTCTCAACAAGGAAAAACTCTTGCTTGATCTGCTCACGAAAATCTCCTTCGTCGTACCCATACAGACACCATCTACCACGAGCTCAGATTCGAGTTGACTCACGATGTGGATGTTTCTGTCCGCGGGCAACACTATGCTACGGTTCTGAAGATAGTACGGCGCGACGGGCATGATCTGTACAACCTCACAGCTCGGTATCACGATAGCGCCACCGAGGGAGAGGTTGTAGGCGGTGGAACCTGTGGGTGTGGACACAAGGATGCCATCTGCAAAAAAATCCAGATCGCTACAACCGTCTATGAAAACCTTGAACTCGCTCATGGGTTTGGCCTTGGCACGCACGATCGCATCGTTCACGGCGTCGAACTCTTTTTCACCCATCATGATCCTCAACATCCATCTCTTCTCGAGCACGAGGTTTCCATCTTGCAGATCTATGAGGAACTGTTCTGCCTCTTCTATCTTGTATGGCGTCAAAAAACCGACCCTGCCGGCCTTGAAGCCAACTATCGGTACCGACACGCACTTCACGGCCCTCAGAACTGTGCCGTCCCCTCCCACCACGATCGCGAAGTCACAGTCAGCTTCAACGCGTCGGCAGGAAAGTTCCTCAACACCCAGCACGTTCAAATGTTTCTTAACGCGTTCGTACAGTTCCTGTGCTTCCTTAACCCTTCCGGTTTTGTACAGAACGATACACGTACGATTCAACGTAGCCTCACCGCCAGATCGAACAGAGTCCTGACAACGAAGTTTTCAAGAAACACGAGCACGAAGATCGCTATCATCGGTGTGATGTCCACTGGTCCTATCGGAGGAATGAGTTTCCTGAAAGGCCTCAACACGATGTTCGCAACCGCATCGATGAACTGTCTGAACGTGGAATACCTGAAAGGTGTGATCCAGCTCAAGAGGGCGGAAAGGATCACAGCAAAGATCTCCACGTAGATGAACAATTGCAGAACGATCGCGATCGCGTACAACAGATTCGAAATCACGAACATCTTCATCCTCCCTTCAAGATTGCCCTACCGATTCGAACCATCGTTGCTCCTTCTTCTATGGCCACCTCAAAATCGTTGGTCATACCCATCGACAGATGAACAACACTTGGCCACTCTGTTGCGATCTCGTCGCGCATCTGTCTTAACTTTTTGAAGACCCAGCGAACCTGTTCTGCATCTTCTACCAGGGGTGCCATCGTCATCAGACCTACCACTTCAACCGACGAGAAGTTCTTCGAAAAGTTCAAAAGTTGAACCACTCCGTTCGGTTCAACGCCCGCCTTACTCTCCTCGCCGGATACGTTGACCTCGATGAGAATCTTCTGTACCTTCCTCAGTTTCGAAGCGATTTTGTCTATCTCAACGATCTCTTCTTCTCTGCACACCGAATGCACATACTCGCATCTCGGTACGATGTATTTGATCTTGTTGGTCTGGATTCTTCCGATGAAGTGCCACGTGGCGTTCGGAGCGACTTCGTACTTCTTCACAAGCTGTTGGGCATAGTTCTCCGCAAGATCGCTCAATCCCAAGTCCACCAAACTCTTCACTTGCTCGAGACTCGCTTCCTTCACTACCGCGATCAGTCTAACGGAATTCGGATCGCGATGAGCCTTAACTGCCGCTTGAGCTATTCTCTCCTTGATCCTCAAAATGTTCTGCAACATATCCATCGAAGAGCCCACCTCTCAACCTACTTTCGTATCCGAGGTGTCGGTACGCAAGATCACTGGCCATTCTGCCACGTGAGGTTCTAACGAGCAAACCTGTACGAAGCAGGTATGGCTCGTAAACTTCTTTGAGCGTGTCGAGTTCCACGTTCAGTGTTGCTGCGAGCGCTTCCAGACCCACCGGACCTCCGTCGTAGACCTCGATGATCGTTCGCAGTATCTTCCGATCCATCTCATCGAGCCCCATTGCATCTATCTCCAATATATCCATCGTCTTCAGAACGATCGACCGCGTTATTCTCTCTTCACCACGCACCGTTGCAACATCCCTAACGCGCTTCAAGAGTCTGAGCGCGATTCGAGGAGTACCCCTCGATCGCTGAGCGATCAGCTCGGCCGCCATATGCTCTATAGACATGTTCATGATCTCACAAGCTCGCTTGATTATCGAGGTCAGTTCCTCCACACTGTAGAAATCAAGTTCGAATATCATTCCGAACCTGTTCCTGAGTGGTGAGCTGAGCAGGCCGCTCCTCGTCGTTGCACCGATCAGTGTGAAAGGTTTCAACTTTATTCTGACAGACCTCGCCGTGGGGCCCTTACCGATCATCACATCGACTTGGAAATCTTCCAGCGCCGAATAGAGAACTTCTTCTGCGGTTTTGTTCATCCTGTGGATCTCATCGATGAAGAGCACATCACCATCCTCGAGACTCGACAATATCGCTGCGATGTCTCCCCCGCGTTCTATGACTGGCCCACTCGTGACGTATATGTTCTTCTTGAGCTCTTTGGCTATCACGTGTGCGAGCGTTGTTTTCCCCAAACCGGGAGGTCCAGCGAGCAAAATGTGGTCGAGAGGTTCCGCACGAAGCTTCGCTGCTTCCAGAGCAATTCTCAGTCTCCTCTTCACTTCTTCCTGTCCCACGTACTCGTCCAAGCTGCTCGGTCTGAAGTTCAGTATCGATTCGACTTCCTTCATCACGGATACACCCTGTAGAGTGTCCTTGCGAACGGTATGGCCTCTCTGATGTGTTCCAATCCACAAATCCAAGCAACGGTGCGTTCTATACCCAGCCCAAATCCGCTGTGAGGCACACTTCCCCACCTTCTCAGATCCAGATACCACTGGTACTTGTCGATCGGCAAGTTGAACTCTTGGAGTCTTTCCACCAGCAAATCGTAGTCGTGAATCCTCTGAGAACCTCCTATGATCTCTCCGTAACCTTCCGGTGCGAGCAGATCCGCACACAGAACGACTTCTGGTCTGGAAGGATCCGGCTGCATGTAGAACGCCTTCGCCTTTCTGGGATAGTGTGTCACGAAGACAGGCCTTTCGAACTGCGAAGCGATCAAAGTCTCTTCGTCCCCACCGAAGTCGTCACCCCACTGTATGTTCACGCCCTTAGACTGCAAGAACTTTACTGCCTCATCGTAGCTTATGCGTTCGAATGGGACTGTCACTTTCTCGAGCTTCGAGATGTCTCTACCGAGCGCCACAAGATGATCAGAGGCGTTCTCGAGCACGTACTTGACTATGTGAGAGATCAGTTCCTCTTGGAGCCTCAGGTTGTCCTCATGCTCGTAGTACGCTACTTCGGCCTCGTGCATCCAGAACTCTATCAAGTGCCTTCTGGTTTTGGACTTCTCTGCCCTGAACGTTGGACCGAGGTTGTAAACCTTACCGAAAGCCAGACAGGCTGCCTCCAGATAGAGCTGACCGGTTTGTGTCAAATAGACCTTACCGTAGTCGAAATAATCGAGTTCGAAGAGGTTACCAGCCGTTTCACCGATCGCGCCTGTGAAGATGGGAGTATCGATCAGGACGAAGTTTCTATCTTTGTAGAACTTTCTTATCGCCCATATGATTGCATCCCTTACACGAAGGATGTGGAATTGTCTGCGTGAGCGCAGCCACAAATGTCTGTAGCTCATGAGAAAATCTATTCCATGGTCCTTCTTGGATATGGGGTAAGGTTCTTTGGGGATTTGAACAGGTACGACGTCCGTTGCCAGTACCTCAACACCGTAAGGTGATCTCTTGTCCTCCTTGACCAAACCTCTCACGATCACGCTCGATTCGATGCGGAGTTTCCCGGCCGCCTCGAACACACTTTCGGGAACCGTGGAGCGTTCGACGACCACCTGTACGAAACCTGTACCGTCTCTGAACTGAAGAAAGTGTATCTTGCCACTCGAACGGAGATTCCAAATCCATCCACGCAGTTCGACTTCTTCGTTGATATGGTTTTTCAGCTCTTCCACGTAGACCCACTCCATCGTTCAGACCTCCCCCGAACGCGTTTGAACTTTGCTCGAGACCGAAAGTACACCCACATCGTAGAAGTTCTTGCGGCACGATGTTCAAGTAAAATGATACCATTCGTCCGTGAACTAAATCCTATCCTCAAATCGGACAGCATCAAACGTAGACGGCGAATGTACTTTGCTCCAAGCATCATTCAAATTCACAGACTCTGAGCGTTCTGTATTTCACCTTTCTGCCCAGATTCCGTTACTTCTTCTCAACAGCCATCCTCGTATATCTATATATGGGAGCGCTCCTTAAGAAAGTACACCGTCCAGACGGTGAGGCTCGTACATTGGTATCATTCTAAGTCATGGTTTGAGTGATCAGAATGTCCAAGTAGGATACAGTTCGTGCGCTCCCAAGCGTGAACACCAACGAAGTTGACGCCTTCAACACGATCGAAGCCAGAACACACAGCAAGAAACAATGGAATCGAAATAGATGGACAGCTGAATATGAGTGAGTCAGCCCCGGCAAAGGGGCTTTTTGTTTTTTCATTGTCATCACAATGAGTGTGAGACAAGGTTCGAGAAAGCTCCA
>JAPYWY010000087.1 GCA_028276125.1 Pseudothermotoga sp. | reverse complement strand
TGTTAACCTCTTCTTCACATACATCTTCCGTGAATCTTTCTTGTTTCGTTGGACGGTTAAGCCATTAGATTCCGAAACCGTCATTTTTGCCGACATATTTATCGCACCTTCTTGCCCGGTTTCACGACACAAAACAGAAAACCGACACACGATAATACATAGTAAAGAGATTGACACTCCCAATCTTTTAAAGGGGATGGGATTCTTGATGGCTTGTTAGGCCATCTTCCATGGAGCAATGGTCATTAGATTCATTCGCAGATTGATCCCATCCGGTTGGAACTGACAGGCTCAACGGCGAAAGATTTTCATTTCCTTTCAGAACCGGATCTTTCAGCCAGCATCCCAGTAGGAATTTCTTGTTCAACTGTTCGTCGCGTACTTTGACCTCGACAGGTAAGTAGGTCTTGACAAGAAAGGTGGGATGCTTCAGACATCGGCACATGAGTGATCCACGTAGTAGATAGTCTTCAAGAAATAAAGCCTGTCATCCGAGACCTCCAAGATTAGACGCCAAAAATTCCTCAGTTCACGATCGCTCACCGTCTTCATTGTAGATTCATTCAAGCAAGCAACGCTCGCACAGAGACGATTCTCTCGTGGTTCAGTGGAATCATTAGAGTTTTCTTAAAAACCACAACAAACATCTTTCATGAGGGGACAATAGAAATGGAAACACAAAACTATAGGAGGTGATCAGAGTGAAAAGGTTCGTGGTTTTGACGGTGGCACTGCTGATTTTGGCAAGTCTGAGTTTCGCAGGTGGAAGGTTTTCAAACATTCCACAAACCAGATTCCAAGCACCCCAAATGCCAGCTTACAGACAATGCATAGCTCCAAGGTATCAAGCAAAACAGCAACTCACCTACCAAGAAATGTTCAAGGAGATGAACCTGACCAAGGAACAAGCTCAAAGGATACTCGGTGTGATCAAAGATGCAAATGCAAAGCTTGAAGAGTTACAGAAGCAGTACAAAGAGCTCTACGAGAATGCCAAGAACATGAGCGTGTACGAGTTCAGAATCAAGGTAAGAGAACTGAACCAGAAGCGTGCAGAGATCATCCAACAGATGAGAGAAGAGATAGAAAAGACGATCAACGTAGAACAGCTTCAGAGCTTGATGCAAACCTACAGACTCAGAAGGATTGAGATGTTCGCAGGGCCTAAACTTGGCTTCAGAGGGCCAGCGTTCTTGGACGAAGACTTCATAGACGCGCTCGAAGAGTACGCAAAGTGAACACCACCCCCACAACGCGCCGGCGTGAGCCGGCGCTTTTTTGTTTTAATAAAGTTGGAGGTGATGAAGCGTGACGGAACGCTACGAGAACTACGAGTCTCAAGTTGAACCGAGAGTCGTCGAAGAGAGCATCATCGTTATGGGCGAAGCTGTGAAGCAGGCACCTAAGATCACGGGTGTTCCCACCGGTGTGGAGGGCTTGGACGAGTTGTTCTTCACGGTCGAGGTCAAGGACGGCAAACCCGTCAAAAAGTCCCTCGGAGGCATTCCCACCTATGCGGTTTTCAACGTGACGGGTGTTTCGGACACCGGAAAATCTCTCTTCGTTGAACAGTTCGCCGTCGCCCAGGCAGCACGCGGTGAGAAGGTAGCCTTCGTCACAGTCGAATCGCCCGCAGTTTTCGTGGCTAAGGGGTTGGAAATGCGAGCGGCAGCCATGGGACACGAACCAGCAAAGATCGAAAAGAACATCGTACTCATTGACGCAGCTTCCCATGGATCGCTCAGAGAAAACGTGGCAGACTTGCTCACAACGCTCGCTTACGTTATGAAACAGTACAAGGTGAGATTCGTTGTGATCGACTCAATCACGGGACTCTATGAGAACAAAGAAGTCGCAGCGCGGACGATCGTCAGAAGACTTTTCAACTTCATGAAAAAGTGGTACCAAACGGCACTGTTCGTCTCACAGAAACGGAGCGGACACGAAGAGCTCACAGCGGAAGCCGCGGGAGGTTACGCGGTGAGCCACATCGTGGATGGTTGCTTCGTTTTCGCGAAGGAGCTCGTAGACAGCCAGTACAAGTCAAAGATGTATGGAAAGCAACTTGGAGACATCGTGAGACTGTTCAGGATCGACGGCTGTAGACTTTCGGGTCATGACACGCGAACGTACATCATGGAGATCACCGAAACAGGTTTGGTGAAGATTCTCAATCCCATCGGTGGGAGGTGATGTGATGATACTGGAACCCAGGCCGTCCAATACTGAAAAGCAGATCGAACAGCTCGCCACGAAGGTCCTACTCAGATCGATCGAGCTCCTCGGAGGGCTCAGTAAACTCGCTCAACATAGAAATTTGACGTGGCTCGCATCGCTTGCCCGCGCTTGCATCGCCATTGTGTTGAAGGAAGAGTACATGAAGACTGAAAAGGAGATAGCGGAGTATCTCGGTGTTTCGACTGCGTCTGTGAGGAACATGTTGAGGGCCAACGTTGACTTTGTGAAAGAGAAACTCGCAGACCTCGACAAGCTCTCAGTGGAAGAGAAGGGCGAACTCAAAACGCACACTGCTGGAGCCGTCGCAAAGCTCGCGTACAAGCTGGTGAAACAGGAGCAAAACACCGACACGTTGATCGAAGGATTGTCGGCCGGTGAGCCGGGCTGAAACTTCCAGGTTCGAAGCATCAAAGGCCAAAGAGTAGAACGAAGCTCTCAGAGATGTTCGGTGTCTTTCGTATCTCAATCTGTACAACTCTGTAGAAGATGGTGGAACCGGAAAGATTCAAGCTCGTTGTCGTGGCTTGCAAAGTGTGGATTCTTGGAAACACGTTGTTGGAGTTCGAACCGTGGAAAGAAGTGTTGATGGTTTCAACTATATTGCTCGGCAGTTGAACACCTACCCGGTACTCGGCCAGATAGCTCTGCGTGAAGTTCAAAAGACACACAGTCTTGATCTCCAGTTCCTGCCTGTTGACCGTGTTCAAAGAATTGGTGATCGCCTCGAACGCGAAGACAACAGTTATGGCGATCAGGACCAAACCGACAAGTACCTCAACGAGGCTAATACCTATCTTCATCAGTAGATCCCCCTGACCGCGAGCAAGACGACCCCTTCACGTTTCGCCGGTGTACCTATCGCGCTCATACCCTCCAAGATCTTGTAATCGTAAATGTAGTTCTTGTAGTAGCCTGTTCGAATGACATCACCACTAAACGTTCCGACGGGTCCACGGTAATACTGCATCAAAGAACCGAAGATTGTGAGCTGTCCAACGGATGAACCTGAGTCATAGTTTTCAACTTGAAAACTCTGATCGAAAGCATAGATGCTTGCCGTGATCTTGAGATTCCTTTGCTTCTCTTTGACCCAAACGTACTTGTCGGCAACGATGTTGAGAAAATCTGTTCGTGCGGCGCTCTTCATCTGATCAACCAGATTATCATCAACGACGATATCATCGATCCTGTTGTGTGGGAAGAGATCACGGAAATCTTCGTACACTATATGATCGTATATCTCTACGTCCTCTTTAGAATATATCGTGTACCTTCCATCGACGTACATCGGTTTGTCGTTGTTGGAATGGTTCTTCAAGGCGATCGTCAGGTCACTCACGAGCACGCCGTTGAAGTTCACGTACTTGTCGTACTCGGATGGATCGCCTGGGATGATTCCAGTTAGATCGAGCCATTTTCTCGCGTTCTCGCCATGGATGGTTATTTGCTGTGCTCCTTCTCTTGGTTTGATGGTGAAGAGATTATCTATGCCAGTCGTATACCCTTGCCTGTACTCAACCGAAACCCTGATGAAATGGTCTGCTCCCTGACCTTGAGCGCTCTTGAACTCGACGATGAGTTTTTGTGCCGTCCTGGTGTTATTTCCAACTTGTATCGTTTTTCCTTTAAGATTCAACTTTATGCCTGACTCCGCATCACTTGTCACGAACTGGTTCATCGGTTTGACCAAAGCCTCCAGATCGTTGGCGTAGTTCTGCTTTATCTTGGTCATGTTGTAATCTTCGATGTCCTGCTGGATTAAACGTTTCCATCCCATTTCGAAGCTGGGGCTTCCGGAGACTATGTTTACGTCTCCTACCTCAACAGTCGATCTGAAAATTGGATTTCCCCAAATGTTTATCGTGTCGTTGGATCTCATCGGACCATCTATCAAGTCTCGCGTGACGAAGTATATCTTCCCACCACCGGGACGAGTCTCCCTTTCAGTGAAATACGCATACTTGTTCAAAAAATCTATCGCTAAAACGGCCAAGGCGTAACTTTCCGTCTTTCCGACCGAATTTCGGCTGACCACCAGAACCGAGTACGGATTTCCACCCACCATGTATGTCCCTGTAATGGGCACGACGACCGTCGAACCGCTGAGGCCAAAGGATGCTAGAGCTTCGTTGAACTCGTTCACGGCACTCAGATCGAAATATCTGTTCTCGTTGACTCTCTGAAAGAAGTTGCGCCAGAAATCACCGTCAGACTGGCTGAACAACCAGTTCTTGAACCTGTCCCACCAACCCACGTTACTCGAAACGTTGCCGTTCACCCAAGGCAACGCCACACCCCTCACACCGCTGAAGCTTGGCTTCAGGAACGCCACAGACAGCTGGAGTAAATTCTGCGCACCCAGGTGTGAGAGATTCTTAGCATTTTGGAGGCTAACTCTTTTAACGTAGGCAGATAAGTTTGTGAGTATGGCAACAACGAAGATTGAAACGATGATCAACAGAACCAAGGTGAGAACCAGAACGTGGCCCTTTCTCACCGTTTCACCTCACTTCAAGTTATAGAGCACCACCGAGGAATCAAGCTTACCCAACGTCACGTTCTTCTTTGTTAGACTGTACCTTATCAACTTCCCTTGCCCCTCGAACCGACAGTCATCAAGTTCACCGAGCACAATCCTTTTCATATATCCAGCGTCATCGCTGATCTGAAGTTCGAGTTTCTTGTTCAGGAATATGAGCCTGTAACTTAGTCTGGTGGCAGAAGCGTAAGTTCCGTAGAGCTGTTTTGAGAAAGGAACGATCGCGTAGAATTCAACAGAAGTGCTTTGTACCGTCAATCCTTCTATCGTTGGCCCAACCTTCAGCAATTCCCTGCGGATGGCTGCATCTATCATGGTCAGTTCGTCCTGAACGGTTATTCTGTCGAAAGACACGATTGAACCTCTGTAGACGCTCGTCATGAGAAGCACGACTATAGAGAGAGCTATTGAGAGGACTATCATAACGACGAGCACTTCCGTCAAAGTAAACCCCCGCACGCTCTTCACCACCGAAGACTTTTTCGTATTTTACATCTAACCATATTTTAGCACGGACATATCTTGATTATTACATAAGGTGTGCAGTTTTTCCCCAAAACAACGGTCGATTCGTGTTCGAAGCACGTCGAGCTTCGTTTGCTTTCAAGCCAAAAGGTCCATACGTGCTTTAGTGTAGTTTTCCACCGCGATGCGAACCAACTTCACGTTCAAACCGTTCTGTTGGTAGAAGGCGAAACTCAGAAGCTTCAGAAAATCTTCTTTGCTCACCAATGCTACTTCTTGTGGTTGCTTCGGTGCAGAAATGAAGTTCAAAGCGATACGATTGTTCGACACACCGTCGATCCTCATATGATCACCTGTTCTTTTATCGTTCAAACGCGAAAGAATTTGAACTGCTTGGAACTCTCACGATTACATTTTCCTTGTCGCATTCTTGTAGACGAAGATCACGAAGTCTAAAAGTTTTCTGTATCTGATCTGGATGGCAACTTTGCTGAGCAAATTCTCAGGTTCAGTGCTGTGGACGATCGCTTCGAGTAATTCCAAAGGTGTGTAAATTTTCAATCTGTCGACGTTCAACACCTTTGCCAGAGTCTCCAAAAGTTTGATCGGCACCTTCTTGGGTTCATCGAAAAAAGAGAGCGTTTCGAGCCTCAAACGAGGAAGTATGAAAGATTCGTACTGCTGTTCCGCCGACAGTTCGCTTGGAAGTTTCAATCCCAGCAAGAAACCTGCGATGTCTCTCTCTTTCGCGTCGAGCTTCGCATAGAGCTGTTTCAAAACGTCCTCTTCGCTCGAAAGGTAATACTGTTCCCCGTAAAGTTTTCCAAAGTACGCGAGCGTGTCGAGATAACCTTCAACGAAGTATTTCCTGATCACTTCCCTATCGAAGTTCAGCACGTTTCCGAAATGTTCCCTCGGTCTGATGTACCCGATCCGAGTTCTCTCGCGAAAGATTCTCAGATAATCAAGAATGTCCGCCAGACCGATCGTTCCGATATCGACGACCAAGATGTTCTCCCAGCCTCTCTCAACCGCCATGCGCACAGGAACGTTGCTGTAGATTCCACCATCTATGAACAACTTGCCTGCGATCTCTTCTCTTTTGAAGAGTGGAAAGTTCGCACTCGAGAGTATGTAATCTGCCAGCATGCCTTCGGGGATCTCTTCTATGTACAACATGTAAGGCTTCAAATCACTGATGCAGTAGGTCACCAAGCCATAGTGAACCTTAGAACTTCTTATCTTCTCCTCGGGCAGCAAGAGCTTCAGTTTCTCCCGAAGAGGCGTGATGTCTATGCCACCAGACTCGACAAGATTCTTCGCCACTTCAAAGGCTTTGAAGATGTTGAGTTCGAATATGCCACCGCTCAAGATCTTTTTCATCTCTTCGGGTACGTTCATCACCTGTTCGAATTCGACCTCGAGCCAGGCTTTTTCAGCAAAGTCATAATCGCCATAGGCGATGAGTGCCCCGTTGATGGCTCCAACGGAAGTTCCATACACGGCAACAATATCGATGTTCAACTCTCTCAAAGCTTTCCACACACCTATTTGGTAGGCCCCCCGTGCACCACCCCCCGAGAGCACCAAAGCCACACTGGTCGCGGCAGCCAAGAACGCGCTCACAATCTCTCAC
>JAPYWY010000085.1 GCA_028276125.1 Pseudothermotoga sp. | reverse complement strand
CGAGGGGTTGATCTGAGCAGTTTTCTTCCAACGCTTGCGCTTTTGACCACCCTTTGCAGTAGCTAAAAAGGGATGGCGAATCAGCCATCTTTGTTTGATACCCGCTCACTCACTCAGATAGATTGACTATTGCGTTCTTTTGACTTGGAAGGTGCCAGACACGTTCGTTCCCTGAATGGTGTAAGTTCCCTGTATCGTGTTGCCCTGCACCGTGCCGTTGAAGATCACCACGTACTCGGTATCGTAAGCGTACGATTCCATCTTTGCTGTGATCTTGACATTGTTGCCTGAAACGGTTCCGGTGAAATCTCCCATGTCTTGGTCCGCCCAAACGGTACCTTCCACCTTGTTGCCAGACTGTTCGATGTAAAATTCCAAAGTTCCTTGCTGACCGGTAACGTTGTTTTTGTACGTTCCTCTGAACGTTCCAGTCAGGTTTACACCAATCGTCGCAGGTTGAGTCGTTCGGGGCTGAGTGCCGGTACCGGTCTGAGGCGCGGTTGTCTGCGGTGTTGACCCGCCGGCAGTTCCTCCCGTCGCCCTGGGAAGCGTGTATCCCCAATCTTTCAGGATCGTCGAGGGGAGTTGCGGAAGTTCTGGAGATAAAACGCCTTTTCTCTGCATTTCGGCGATGTCGACGATGAAGAACTTGCCAAACTCGAGTTTTCCAAGCTGTTCCGTTCCCATCTCGACCGCTTGCTCGAACGTGGCACTCTTTCCGACCACAGGTCCACCCAGCCCGGTTGACTCGATAGCCATGATGTCACCGGATGGAAGCTCTATGACCGGGAAGGCATGACCCGGCACGATGACGAGGTAGCTCTTCAAGCTGACAGCTTGGCTGACCGCGGCGAACAGGATCGCCAAATCGAGACACGTACCGGCCTTGTCCCTCAACACGTCTCTGGGATATTTGACGTCCTGTCCCAGCGAGGCGTACTCGACCAAGAACCCAGAAGGCGTTTGATAGGATATGCCGTTGCTAACCGCGAGATCGTACAGAGCTTTCAAGAATGCGATGGCATCTTTGTCTTTCGAAGCGGCTGCGACCCCACCGGAGTACTGGCTCACGAGACCGGCGAAACTCTTCACCACGTCGTCCAGATGTGTCACGAAGGCGGCCAAGAGCGGACTGTTCGAAAAGTTGTCTACCCATGCGCCGGTTCTCTCTTCCTCAGGAACGTTGGAGAACTCGAACTGGTTCACGCCGAGTATCTGAATGCGCTTGATGATCGTATCCGAGTAAGTCTTTCCCGAACGGTCCTTGTAACTGTACTTGACCTGAAGGTCAACCGGAGTTTGAGACCGAAGTTGCGTGACGTTTGAAGATATTATGGGATAGTACAGATCGACAATCGCTCCGTTCGGTGGAACCACGTCGTAGACCGACTCCGCAGACCAGGAAGTGTAGTCACCGAGCTTGTAGGAGATCCTAAGATCCACTATGTCTCCCTTGCCCTTGTTCGTGAGGATGAACTTCGCCACCCAATAGGCTCCATCCATGACGTCCGGCATACCGTAGACTTTGTAGAGCGCGGACATGATCCTCGGTTTCACCTTCACGTTGACATCCGCACTGACACTGCCCGAGACGTTCTTCCTCTTCATGTTGAACGAGAAAATACCAGAGGCAGGATCGTACTTGAGTTCAGAGCAACCACTCGGCAAGTTGAGTTTCATGGTCGTGAAGATGATCTCTTCCGAAGAGGCAGCACTCACGAGGACGAAGATCGCCATTTGATCCGTCGCGTGCACCATCTCGGCACCTTTACCGAGGTTGAACTCCCATCTACCTTTCCTGTTGACCACGGCTCCGATCACATCGGCATCAACCAAGATGGAGTTCTTCGCATCGTCGTAACTGACCTTCGTGTTCGTCAGCTCGAATATGCTGCTGAACGTGGTGAGGTTCCTCAACAGCACATAAGGGTTCGGATAAGCACTTTTCACTTGCATGTAGAGTGCGTTGGTTGGGAAGACCCACCTGAGAGTGAGCTTCATGCCTCCCTGTGCGTCTATAGTTCCATCCGCGATCACCCGTATCGTGTTGATCCGTGCAAACTGACCGAACGCCGAGGTCAAAACCATTATGACCAAAAAGGAAACCAACAGCTTCTTCATGGTCTTCACCTCCCCGAGAGTGGTCATCGCTACATGATATTATATTCCATTTTGTCTAAACTGTGAATGCAGCGAAAACATCATTATTGTGTGCTAATTTGCAAAGACTTTCTTCTTGGTTGTTTATACGATCACCAAGCACATTTTTCAGTCGTTGTTAGCGGAAATTTTTCAGCGAATTTCGACGCGATCATCGCGTCCTGCTTGAGTCTTCCACGTTTAAAATTGAATTTCCAATCGAAAGCGTCACTAGTGTTTCTTTGAAACAACATTGATGTAACTCTAAGGTTACCAAACAATTAATCTCGATACATCCAGGTTTCGTATGTGATAAATTATAGTAAAGAACGGGTTGTGGAGAGCTGGAGAAACCAACCCAAAGGGGTTGGTTTACTTTTTTCAAGCCTGATTGAACGAGGCTGTAGGTTCTTTTAAACGTCACTAATGTTTCGGTGCTTAGCTTGTTTTAGATCGATTCAAGAGGAGGTGTTTGCGGTGAGAAGGTTCTGGCTGATCGTTCTGGTGGTCCTAACAGTTGTAAGCTTTGCAAAGGTCAAAATCCAGTTCTGGCATGCGATGGGTGGTTGGAGGATCGAAGTCATTCAGAACATGGTCAACGACTTCATGAAGTTGAACCCAGACATCGAGGTGGAAGTTCAGTACGTCGGCAGTTACGAAGAGATACTCGCCAAGTTGATCGCAGCGGTTCAGGCTGGGACTCCTCCACACGTTGTTCAGTTGAACGAGATCAGCACACAGAAGATGATCGACAGTGGTGTGATCGTTCCAGTTCAGGATCTGATCGACAAGGATCCCACCTTCGATGTCGGCTTGTTCCTGCCACAGGTTTTGAACTACTACCGTGTCGGTGGAAAACTGTATTCGATGCCCTGGAACACCTCTACGCCTCTGCTTTACTACAACAAAACGATGTTCAAGGAAGTCGGTCTCGATCCGAACAACCCACCGACGACCTTCAGCGAATTGATAGAAGCTTGTCGAAAGTTGGTTAAGAAGGATGAAAAAGGCAACATCGTCAGGACGGGGATCACTTGGCCACTCTACGCTTGGTTCTTCGAGCAGTACATGGCGCTTCAGAATCAACCGCTCGTGGACAACAACAACGGAAGAACCGCGAAAGCCACCAAAGTGGTCTTCAATAACCAAGCAGCGTTGAATTTCTTGAATTTGTGGAACACACTCACGAAGGAAGGCCTGATGATCAACACAAGACGCGCCGACTGGACAGCAGCAAGACAGCTGTTCATATCTCAAACCGTCGGCATGCTGATCTCGTCCACTTCAGACGTGGCACTTTTGATGAACGAATCGAAGAAGCAGGGATTTGAACTTGGCACAGCCTTCCTGCCACTCCCAGATTGCACACAGCGCGGCGGAGTCGTGGTGGGTGGAGGAAGCCTGTGGATCTTGAAGCAGAAGAACCAAGCAGAAGTCGATGCCGCATGGAAACTGGTCAAGTATCTGGCTGAACCTGGTCCGCAGATCGTTTGGCACCAGGCCACGGGGTATTATCCGATACGCATTGATGCGATACAAAAGTTGCTCGTTCAAGGCTACTATCAAGAAAATCCGCACCACTTGACCGCTATACTTCAGTTGCTCACAAGCGTGCAGAACTACAACACTCAGGGAGCCATCATCGGTGCCTTCCCAGAGGTGAGAAACGCCATAGAGACGGCTGTGGAGAAAATGCTCACTGGTGCTCTCACGCCAAAACAAGCACTCGATGAAGCTGAAAGGAACGCTAACAAAGCCATAAAGGAATACTTCTGATTTCAGGGCGGCCTCGGCCGCCCTTCTTCGGGAGGTCAACCGGTGCGCAGAAAGATTTTCCCATACTTGCTGTTGATACCAACTTACTTGGTGATAGTTTTCTTCATCTATGCGCCTGCCTTCGACGCCCTTTACAATAGTTTCTTCAGAGTTTCGGTCTTCGGCAGAAGAAAGATCTTTGTGGGATTTCAGAACTATCTTTCTCTCTTCACAGACAAAGATTATTTGTACGCGGTCAACTTCACACTCGTATACACGGGTGTAACCGTGGTGGTTTCCATTTTTCTGTCTTTCTTTCTTGCCCTGCTACTCGATCAAAAGGTCCCGGGATCGAGAATATACAGAACCTTGATCTTCGCACCATATGCGGTATCTCACGCGGTTGCAGGGGCGCTCTGGGGGTTTCTCTTGAACCCCGTGGTTGGTCATGTGAACTATCTGATGAGAATCTTTTTCGGCATACAAACCCACTGGCTCACTACAACACCTTATGCTGCGTATTCTCTCATCTTCGCTTCGGTGTGGAAGACTCTGCCGTTCAACATCATCTTCTACCTGGCAGCCTTGCAGAGCATACCCACTGAAGTGCTCGAAGCGAGCATCATCGACGGAGCGAGTTCGTGGAAGAGAGTTTGGAAAATCATCTTTCCGTTGGTTTCGCCCATAACGTTTTATTTGGTCATCATGAGTATCATATCTGCGACCTTTCAATCTTTTGCGATCATCGATGTCATGACGAAAGGTGGTCCTGGCATTTACACAACGAACTTGGTTTACAAACTCTTCTTGGATGGATTCAGATTCCAGAAGATTGGCTTGGCTTCAGCACAGAATGTGATCCTTTTCATCGTGATGATGGTCATAACCATCATCTACTTCTCTTATGGTCAAAGACGCGTGCATTACCAATGAGGGTGATCATATGAGGAAATCGACAAAACGGATCATCAAGACGATCGTTTTCGAAATACTCTTGATAACGTCGAGTCTGTTGATGTTTGCGCCCATTCTCTTGGCCATCATCATGAGCATTCAACCGCCTGAATTCGTTTTCTCATACCCACCTAGGTTTTTACCTAGAGGCTTATTTCTGCAGAACTATTTGGAAGCCTTCAAGATAGTGCCCTTTGCGAGGATGATATTCAACAGTGCTTTGATATCGATTTTCATAACCCTCGGCAAACTGGTGACGGGGAGTCTTTCGGGTTATGCCTACGCAAATTTTGTTTTCAGAGGATCAAAAATCAGTTTCTACGTGTTGTTCGCTACTTTATTCATCCCTGCGGAAATCGTTCTCATAGTCCCGTTGTTTAGAATCGTATCCAGATTCGGTTGGACCAACACCTACTGGGCCATGACCGTGCCTTTCTTGGCGAGTGCAACCAACACCTTCTTGATGCAACAGCACTTCAAAACGATTCCAAAAGATTTCGAGGACGCGGCAAAGATAGACGGTGCAACGCCTATGCAATATTTCACGAAGATCTTGTTGCCTTTGTCAAGACCCATCATTGCAGGTGCCGCAATAATAAACTTCACCTACGCGTGGAACATGTACCTCTGGCCGATGATCGTTGCGATGGAAGATAGGATGAAAACAGTTCAAGTGGCGATAAACATGATCATGAACGCGGAATCTTCGAACAACTGGGGCATCATCATGGCTGCAACGGTGGTTGCACTCCTTCCAACTTTGATTCTCTTCTTCGCATTACAAGATCTTTTTGTGAAATCACTCGTCGGAAGTGGCGTGAAGGGCTGACTGTAGTAGAAAAGGACCCTTTCGGAGCCCACAAGAAGTGTATCGCTTCGTGTCAACTTTTCACCGCATCGCATGGTAAGATATTTTTGATGAAACCTTTCATTTTGGGAGAGTTTTAAATATGATCCAGCATTTATTGAGGCACGTTCTTTTGATCTCATCTTGGCTGATCGGCTGGATGTTGTTTTCGAGAATGAGATTTTTGCATAAGAAAATCCCCAGTCGATGGCCGTTGGTTTCTGTGATCGTGCCTGCGAGAAACGAGGAGTTGAACATCGGCAAGATTCTGAGCGCTTTGAAAAAGCAAACCTATGAAAATCTCGAGATCATCGTTGTCAACGACAACTCGACGGACAACACCAAGAAAATCGTTCAGAGTTTCGATGATGTAGAGCTCGTTGATCTTTCCAGCGAACCTCCAGACGGATGGGCGGGCAAGAGCTGGGCTTGCTGGAACGGCTATCTCAACAGCTCGGGCGAGATCCTGATCTTCATGGACGCGGACGTCGAACCACAACAAGAAGCCGTTGAGACTCTCGTGGCGCTTCAACTCGAACACAACGGTTTGGTTTCGGTCTGGCCTTATCAAAGGTTTGAACGATGTTATGAGCATTTGTCTTTGCCGTTCAATATGATCGTGATAGGATCGATGGGTAGTTTCTCCGTCTTTCAAGACCAACCGATGGGTGCGTACGGACCCGTAATCGTCGTGAGCAGGAGAGATTACGAGGCGACGCAAGGACACGCAGCTTTCAAGGACGGTGTTCTGGAGGACATAAAGCTTGGAAGGTTGTTCTTGCAGAGAGGTTATCGTGTGGAGAATTACCTCGGTGGTTCGTTGATAAAATTTCGCATGTACCCACAGGGTTTCGGGCAACTGTTCCAAGGTTTTTCGAAGAACATGGCGCTCGGTGCTTCATCACTTGGTCCGATGTTCTTCTTGGTTTTCATCTGGATGGTTGGATTGTACTCAGGAATGGGTAACCTCTTTTCTTTTATGTACAGTCCGTACTATTTCCTCTTTGCCATACAAATCTACGTGGTATCAAAAAAAGCTGGTGATTACACAATCGCGGACGCGCTCCTTTATTTCGTACACTATCTGTTTTTCCTGCTGGTTTTCTTCGTGTCGCTCTACAAAGTGATCTTTCTGAAGAGGGTCGAATGGAAGGGAAGGAAGATTCGTGTTTGAGATCTTTGCCGTAGCGCTCCAGTTCTTGTCTGGTTCCATCATGTACTCGTACATCTTCGCGAAGATCAACAACGT
>JAPYWY010000084.1 GCA_028276125.1 Pseudothermotoga sp. | reverse complement strand
CGTCTCTTTTGAGCACGTAATTTCCTTGCTCAATTTCCACCCTGTACCACACCTTTTTCTCCTTGCCATCGACCTTCTCCCAAAAGCTCATCGCGGAAGGACTCACTTTTGCGGTGCTGATCGATTTGAACCAAAAGTCGTATCTGAGAAAATCGATCGCCATCATCAGATCGATATCCTCTTCCAGGCGCTTCGTAATTTGAAAGAAATGCGTGATCACCGTATTCAGACACATGCCAGCGATGGCGATGAAACATAGAGAAACGAGCAAATATATGAGCAACTGAACCGTGATGAAACTCACACGCCCCTGCCGTACAACGCTTCGTAGATTTCTGCGTTCAACACGGCACATCCTGCAGCACCTCTGATGGTGTTGTGCACCAACGCGACGAACCTCAAGGCACGCTTTGAGACCTCCACCAACCTTCCGACGCTCACCGTCATGCCACCACCCACATCCCTGTGGAGCCGTGGTTGTGGGGCGTCTTTATCTGGTAGGTACACAACGGGGTTGTCCGGGGCCGTGGGAAGCTTGTAATCCTTCAAGGGTTTGAAGTTGTCTATAGCTCTTATCAGTTCGTCCAGATCCACCTTCTCACTCGTCTCAACGTAGGCGCTGATCATGTGGCCATCCTGGACGGGCACCCTGTTGCACTGAGCGACGACGTCGAACGTCGCGAGCTTGACGCCATCTTCCGTCAATCTTCCAAGGATCTTCTTCGGTTCGGTGCACATCTTCTCTTCTTCGTTCTTTATGTAGGGTATCACGTTGTCGAGAATGTCGAGCGAGGGCACACCGGGATAACCTGCACCTGAGACTGCCTGCATGGTCACAACACTGACAAACTCGATTCCAAACAGGTCCATGACCGGCTTGAGCGCCATCACCAAGCCGATGGTGGAACAATTTGGGTTCGTGATGAGCTTGCCCGAAGTTTTCTGCCGTTCAACGAGCTCGATGTGCTGCAAGTTCACCTCGGGAATCAACAGTGGTACGTCTTGGTCCATCCTGTGGCTCGCAGCATTCGAGAACAGAATATAACCTCGTTCCACCAAACGCGTTTCTATGGGTCCAGCCACATCGGAAGGTAGTGCGGAGAAAATGTAGTCACAATCGAAATCCGAATCTATGCCAACGATCTTCATGTCACGCACCTTGTTTGGAATCTCACAAGGTAAGTGCCAGTGAACCGCCTCAGCATACTTTTTCCCGACCGACGCCTCCGATGCCGCGAGTGCGGTTATCTCGAAAAAAGGATGGTTTGCCAGCAACTGTACGAAGCGCTGTCCAACCGTGCCCGTCGCACCCAAAATAACCACTCTTTTCCTCATCTTCCATACCCCCTCACACTTGTTTGGAATAGAGCAAGTTCAACATCGCCTTGGTCGCCTTCGCTCTGCCCATCGTGAAGATGTGCACGCCTGGTGCCCCCACGGCGAGCAGGTCTTCCGCAAGTTTCGACGCGAACTTCACACCGATTCTGAACTCTTCTTCACTGCTGCGTGCCTGCTGCATCTGCGAAACGAAGCTTGCAGGTATCGTGACGAAGAACTTCTTCGGAATAGAATAAACACTTTTCAAACTCGCGACGGGTTTTATACCCGGTATGATGGGAACATGGATGTCAAAATTTCTTGCCATTTGGACGAATTTTCTGTAGATCTCCACGTCGAACACCATCTGCGTCACAACGTAGTGTGCTCCCGCGTCCACCTTTCTTTTCAGGTTCATCAAATCCTCTTCCATGTTGGGTGCCTCGAAATGTTTCTCCGGATAACCCGCGACACCGATGCAGAAATCCGTTGGCTCGTTTCCTTCCGTTGGATAAAGGTAGATGCCTCTGTTCAAGTTTGCGATGTGCTGCACCAGTTCAACAGCGTGCTTGTAAGAGCTTCTGTCTTGTTGCTCGCTCATGGGATTTTCATACTCTCCCCTCACCACGAACACGTTCCTTATGCCTATGAGATGCAGATCGATCAGCAAATCTTCAATCTGGTATTTGTCCATACCATAGCAGATCACGTGCGGTACGACATCTATTCTGTACCGATGCATGAGAGTCGCGGCAAGCCCCACTGTACCTGGCCGTTTCACTTTCGTCACCTTGACGATCTGTCCGTCCAGCTCAATGTAAGCCAACTCGGGTGCGTGCTTGGTCACGTTGATGAAGGATATGGGAAACTCCATGAGCTCATCGATCGTTTTGAAGATCTCCTCGACACCATGGCCCCTGTTGGGTGGCAGTACCTCTATCGACAGGATCGGTCCTTCCTTCAACTTATCGACGAGTTTCATCCTCATCACCATCCAGCAAAACGATCTCGAACTGTCCCCTCACACCGAGCACGTCTTCGAAGATCACCACGACGCCTAGCACATCTTCGTTGATCGCGATCCTGAGTAAATCTTCGACATCGTTCTTGCTCTTGACCATGTTGCAGTACGCGGTGGCGAATGCGTCGGCTATCGTTGCGTTCCTGCAGACGACCGTGACCGCGTCGGCGTTGCCGAAACTCAAAGAATGTCCCACCTTTGCTGATGAGGTGCATACACCCCAAGTTCCCGATGGCAACTTCAACGCGATCTTGTTGGAAAGTGGGGAGTTTCCAGCGTAGATGAGTGAAATGATCGATCTCTCACAGCTGATGAAGATGTCTCCCCCATTCTCCACCACAACTTCGTTACAGTTGAACTCTTTCAACAGAAGCTGGCCAACCTCATCGGCGATAGCTCCTGCCACCGCCGCCGTGGGGCCAACGTTGGCACGATTTGCGGCTTGAGCCATTTTCAAAGCGATACTCGGTCCCTCGAGCAATTGCACCGGCTCCAGCGAACAGAAAAACCGTGGTGAAACCTTCGCAAGTTCGAGAAATTGTTCATAGAGTCTCTGAAGCAAATCCAAAACAGCCTTTGACATGGCGGGATCGAATTTGTCCACACCTATCCAAAGGTCTGTCTCTCTGTAACGAACAATGAAAGACTGAAATCTTCTGTCACAACAGTCTCTGTAGAACCTTCTCACAGCGGTGGCAACCTCACTCCCACGGGGCACACATCGCTGCACAGGCCACACTCCGTACAGAGATTTCTTTCGAAAGAGAGTTCGTCGTTCACCAACTTCAGCGCATCGTACGGACACACACTCACACACATGCCACAGTTCACGCACGTTGGTTCTTCCCTCTCCAGTTCCTCAGCTTCTTTCACTTCCTCGAGTCTCTTCAAACTGCGTTGTTCATCGAACAGTTTCACGGGACTGGTGAGTATGAATCGAGCTTCGACGATCCATCTTTTCAAAAGCTGTGCAATTTCTCTCGCCATCGCAAGACTCGAGATCGGCGAAGTTTTGACTTTCTTGCCATCTATCTCGATCCAGCCAGACCTGAGTTCTGCGTAGTTCGTCAATCTGATAACAGGTCTTTCCGCCTTGCCGTAATCCCTCAGCTCCGTTGTTATTTCTTCGTTCGATCTGCTCACATAATAAGCGATCTCTTCGTTCAGCACTGGAATAGGCACACCTATCCCGATGAAGATCGTTACACCGTAGTTTTTGAAGTAAGCCGCCCTGAGGTATCTGGGATTCATCTTCTTCGCGTCCCCGATGACCGCCAACGTTCTCGCAGCAAAGATGGGTATACCATGCTCGTTCAACTTCACATCGTTTCTGAACTGTGTTCCAGGCCAGACGACGTAACCTTCCGTACCACAGAGGAATATCTTCGTCCCAAGACCGATCGTGAGCATCTTTGGATCCTTCAACAGGGGACTCAGCTCACCGGACGTGGAATAGGTCACGTTCCCAAAATGTGGGAGCAGCTTGCCCATGTAGGTGTAGATGATCCTGTCAGAGCTGTTCGTTGCCGCTGCGTAGTTTTGATATGCGTTCCTCGGGTTGAACATGAAGAAATCGTTCACCATGTCTCTGTTTATTAAACCTTCGAACTGTTTTCTGGGATAACAGTCTGTCCCCTTTCCCTCGGCCTTGAACCTCAAGTTCTTTCCCTTGATCAGCAATTCTATGATGTGTGCGCCACCGAAACTCTTGTCGTGCTTCGATTCCTGCGTGGCACCGACGTATCCGTCCACCGCCGCAAGACCTCCATAGACCTCCACACCCTCGATCTCTATCTTCTCCATCCTCATCGGGGGTTTCGTGTGACCGAAGTTCACGAAGGCACCACTCGAACACATGGGAGCGAAGGTGGCGGTCGTCACTACATCGACCTTCTCAGCCACTCTCTTGACGCCCTCTTCCTTTGCGAGCCCCACGACCTCTTCCGCGGTGAGCACCACCGCTTCGCCACTCAGGATCCTCTTGTTGATCTCTTCAACACTCCTCATCTTTTTCACCTCCAAAGAACTCTTCGTGGATGGCACGCAAAGCCTTGTCTCTGTCGGCAGTGCTAACAATGAAATAGACCGTGACCTCCGAGGCGCCAGCCGAGATCATCAATACGTTGATCTTTTCCTTCGAAACGGCCGTGAAGATCCTCGCCGCGATGCCGTGTCTTTGAAGAATCCCGTTCCCCACCGTTGCGATCAAAGAAATGTCCGTTTTGAAATCGATCGCTTCGACTTCGGGAATGTTGAGTCTTGAGACGATCTTTCGAGATCTTTCCAGATCTTGGCGAGAGATGAGCAAGTTTATGCTCGTCTGGGCTGTGATCACCGACTTTATGTTCACGTTCTCCGCACCGAAAGTGGAGGCTATCTGTCCGAGCAGACCGGGCACACGACCCACGTTGGAACCTTTGAACTGCACGACAGCGATGTCGTCCGTGAAAGAGATGCTCTTGACCACGTCTTCTGTCATCGAACCGTTCGCTGTTATTATTGTATCCGGCTCGTCGATCGTTTTGAACCCATTTATGTTGAATATGTACAACGGTATGCCCTTCTTCCTGAGTGGTTCGACGGTCGCATGGTGCAGTATCTTCGCACCAAAGTAAGAAAGCTCTGCGGCTTCATCGTACGAGAGCAGTCGAACGGGTTTGACGTTGCTCACGTGCTTCGGATCACAGGTCATGAAGCCTGAAACATCCTTGTATAAATCGACACGCTTCGCATCCAAACAGTATGCCAAACAAGTTGCGGTGTAGTCGCTACCACCACGCCCCAGTATCGTGACTTTTCCTTCGTGGATGCCGTAGAAACCGGGAACGACATAATTTCTCCCTTTCTTGAAAAACGAGACGGCGTTCTTGCGGCTCGTCTCCAGATCTACGCTCGCGTTGCCGAACCTTCCGTCAGTTACCAAGCCGAACTGCTCTGGAAGGGCTTCTTCACACTCGAACCCGTGATCTTGCAGAAACTTGGTCAGCATCAAAGAAGAGCATCGTTCTCCGTGGCTTACAATACGATCTTGGATCTGTTCGGGAACTTCTCCCAAAAGTTTTGCACCGAGAAGTACATTCCTGATTTGGAAAACTCTTTCTTTCAGTTGGTCATCGTCTCTGCCAAGAAAAGAGCGATAACGTTGGTAGAGAGAGCTCAAGAAATCATCGACGTCCAATCGATCGATCTTGGCAACAGCATCTATGAGTTGGTTCGTCACGTTGTATGCGGCGGAGATCACGATGATCAGATTCTCGTTGTACATTCTCAGGACTTCCAAGATTTTGAAGAGGTCCTCTGCGTTCTTCAGGTTCGAACCACCGAACTTGACGACGAATCCGCTCAACTCTTCTCACCTCCGAGCAATCTTTTACACAAGTTGAGTGCCTCGAGCGCGTCCTTTGCGTAGTAAACTCCGAACTGCTGTGCCAGCTGTTGGTTCATCGATGCTCCACCGGCGATCACAAAAACTTCCACACCGTTCTTTCTCAGCAAGTCTGCCGTCTCTTTCACGTAACCGACCGTCGTGGTCATCATCGCTGAAAGACCGACTATGTCGGGTTTG
Source organism: Pseudothermotoga sp. (assembly GCA_028276125.1). Lineage (GTDB taxonomy): Bacteria > Thermotogota > Thermotogae > Thermotogales > DSM-5069 > Pseudothermotoga_A. The sequence goes on along the minus strand of JAPYWY010000084.1, from coordinate 1,051 downwards.
AGCTCCTTCACAGCTTCGAGTACCCTCTCGGCCGGTACGTTCTTTCCAAGATCTACAACTTCAAAGCCTCCACTCCTCAGGACTGTGGCGACGATTTTCTTTCCTATGTCGTGTATATCGTCCTGCACGGTGGCCAACAGCACCTTTCCAAGCGTGTTCTTGTCGCTTCCGATCAAACTGTTCAGATAGTCAAACACAGGTTGTACCGTTTCGGCTGCGAGCAACAGGTGTGGTAAATAGATCTTGCCCGTAGCGTAGAGTTGCCCTACTCGTTCCATCGCCTTCGCCAACACGTTCTGACTCACGTGAAGAGGCTCGTGGACCTTCAGCATCTCTTGAATCAAGCTCATTATCTGTTCGCGCTGACCTTTGAGTATGTAGTTGACCAAAGGTTCCTCCTCGAGCTGGTCAACTTTCACCAGTTGCTCACCCTTCAGCGCGAGTGCACCTCTCAACACGTTCATGGTCGTCTGCTCTTTGCTGTTCAGGATGGCCGCACTCAAGCCTGCGTCCATGCAGAGTGAGAGGAAGGCCGCATTGACGTTTTCTCGCTCCGGTAAGCCAAAACTCAGGTTTGAGAGACCTATAGACGTCTTCAATCCCAATTCCTTGAGTTTCCTGACAGTTTCCACTGTGACGCGATGGTCCTTCTTGACACCGATCGGGAGAACGAGTGGGTCGAAGAAGACCCTTTCCAAGTCAACACCTTCCGCCTTCAGAATCTCTACAGCCTTCTTTGCGAGTCTCACTCTGTCCTCACTGTGTTCGGGTATGTCTTTCTCCATACACAGCACGATGAGCATACCACCATATCGCTTGATCAACTCGATTCGTGCAAGCAAATGTTTCTCGTCGCATGTTGCTGAATTCAAAAGAGCTCTGCCTACGTACTCTCTGAAACAGACTTCGAGAAAGTTGAGTGTTTGAACATCTATAGAGAGCGGTAAGCTCGCATATCTGTCCAGTTCGTTGATTACACCTCGGAAATGCTCTTCGCTGAGTACTTTCTCGAGACCCAGATTCACGTCTATGGCAGCACAGCCTTCTTGTT
>JAPYWY010000083.1 GCA_028276125.1 Pseudothermotoga sp. | reverse complement strand
ACTGGTAAGCAAGGACATAAGTTTGCGGGTGAAAGCCTCCGCATTGGGGATCCAGGCACAAGATTATCTGACGGACAGATCCAATCTGTCGTTGTTACCAGATGGATACAAGTTCGTCGAAGTGCCAATCTCGGACGGAGAATCTTTGAGTGGCTTGCTCGAGAACGAGTACGTCAAGAGCCCCAGCGGGTACTTCAAGGTGAAGCAAGGCAAGGCGGCGAGGTTGTCTTTGGACCTTTCGAGCACCATTTGGGGAATTCAACCTTTGAACGAAGAACAGCTCTACGCCATGGATGCAATGATGGACGACGATGTTTCTTTGGTGACGCTGGTAGGAATCGCTGGGACGGGCAAAACACTCATAGCGCTCGCGTGCGCATTGGAAAAGATGATCAATCAGAAGAAATACAGAAGGATCATCGTGGCGCGCCCACTCGTTCCCATGGGCAAAGACGTGGGATTTTTACCCGGTTCGCTCGAAGAGAAGCTCGAGCCATGGATGCAACCGATCATGGACAATTTGGAATTTCTCTTCGATCGCGTGGGAATGAGCCTGAAGGAGTTTCTGAAGAAGAACGTCATGGAAATAGAAGCGCTCAGTTTCATAAGGGGAAGAACGATACCGAATCAGTTCGTGATCATAGATGAAGCCCAGAATCTGACGCCACACGAGGTGAAAACCATTCTCACGAGGATTGGAAACAACACGAAGGTCGTATTGTGCGGTGATCCATACCAGATAGACACACCTTATCTGGACAAAGACAGCAACGGCCTTGTGTACGCGGCGAGCAGGCTGATCGGCAACCCCCTCGTAGCGCACATCACTCTCAAGATGGGGGTTAGGTCTGCTCTGGCGAGCCTGGCCGCAGAGAGATTGTAGGAGGGACAGGATGGCGAACGTTGTCATAGAGACACAGAATCTGGTCAAGAATTTCGGAAAGATTTGCGCGGTCAAGGATTTGAACTTGAAGGTTTTTCAGGGTGAAATATACGGCTTTCTCGGTCCGAACGGAGCTGGAAAGACGACAACGATCAGGTTGCTCACCGGGGCGCTCCGACCCACCTCCGGGACTGTTCGCATTCTCGGTATGGATATGAGGTACAACGAGATAGAAATCAAGAGATCGATCGGTGTAGTCCCGGACGAACCGCGTATGTATTCGAACTTGAAGGGCTACGAATTTTTGAACTTCATCATCGAAATCTTTGGCTTGGACAAACAAGCGATGCGCGAGAGGATCCAAGAGCTCTCCGTAGCCTTTGGAGTGAACTATCTCGACAAGTACATCGCTGACATGTCTCACGGAATGAAACAAAAGCTTCTTCTGATGAGCGTGTTGATGAGAAAACCCAAAGTGATCTTTTTGGATGAACCAACCGTTGGTTTGGACGCAAAATCCGCGAAGATCCTCAAACTGTTACTCACAAAGTATGTATCGGAAGGTTGCACGATCTTCATGACAACACACGTGCTCGAGATAGCGGAAAAGATGTGCTCGCGGATAGGTATCATAGACAGAGGTTCGCTGATTGCGGAAGGCACGATGGACGAACTGAGGAAACTTGTGAAGGACAACGTGGCGAGCCTGGAAGACGTGTTTCTGCGTCTGACTGCGACAGAGGAAGACATCCTTCAGATTGTCGAGGAGCTTTGATCGATGCGTCAGTTGTTCGTTCTGCTGAAGTACGGTTTGTCGACGAACTATCGCCGAAGAAGAGGCAGATCTGGCCGTTTACCGAGTTCAATCGTCACGATCGCCGCATCCCTGCTGATCGGCCTTCCATTGGGCTCGATATTCTTCCAGGTTTTCAAAGTGATATCCTCGTTCAGAATAGATTCTTGTGACCCTTCAACCTTGTTGATGCTCCAGTGGACGTCGCTGAACGGTTTACTTTTCCTGGCATCCTTCGTACCGAGTTTGATCAACTCGTTTTCACGAAACGAGGAGATTCATTTGTTACTGACCTTCCCCGTGAAGCGTTGGACGATCGTGGCCTATCAGATGATCTTGACCCTCTCACTGCAACCTTTCGCTGTCATGATGTATCTGTTCGTGTTTCCAGCTTACGTTGTGACGCACGGTAGAAATCTCTTCCTCGGGCTGATCGTGGCTTTTTTGTTCGTTCTTTTCATGCTTTCGTTTTCGGTTCTGCTTTCTTGCATCTTCGGTTTGTTCATGAGCAGGTCTGCCGCGAGAAGAATCACAACGATCAGTTTGATAGCCTCGGTGACGTTGTTCTTCCTTGCAACGCAATTCCTACCGAACTACGCTCAGGGTCTGTTCACACAGGATCCTGCGGTTCTTTCATCGACTCTCCTCAAGTTCATGCATCCTTTGAACATCTTCGCTTGGCCTATCAGAGCCTTGGATGAACCCATCTACGGGTTGCTCATGTTGATTCTCGTCTTCTCCTTGTCGCTGCTCTCGTCACCAGTAGCCGAGAGACTCAGCTTTGAACAGGTCAGTTTCGTCGGAAGGTCCAAAACTGCGGGTTTCAAAGGTGGCAAGATGTTCTGGAAAGATGTGAAGCTCATGGTGAGGAGCGAGCAAGGTTTGTTCACGCTCATTTATCCAGCCGCATTCGCTGTTTTGTTCGGTCTTTCGCTCAGATCTCCCGTTCCTGCCTTGGTGATTTCTTTGGTCTTGAGCGGTACGTATGTGGCGTACAATTCCGCCATGTTGACCAAACAGGAGCTCTCCGTCTGGCCTTTGCCGCTTGTTTTTCCCTTGAGAAACGTGGATATTCTCCTGCCGAAACTGTTCGTACCATCTCTCATTTACTGGGCTTTGTTCTCAGCACTGCTGGTGTTCTTCAAGTTCTGGTTCTCGATGTCCACCGTCGTTTTCCTACTTGTGCCGATGGTGTTCGTGATGTTCGTTTTTGCGTCAACGCTGGGTATGTTTTTCTACCTCAGACAACCCTCGAAGGTAGATCTTTCCAATCCGTCACGTGTTCTGAACCTCACGAAGACCATGATCATTCAAGGCCTGTTGCTCGTGATCGCGCTGGTTCATCTTCTACCTCTGCTGCCATCTGTCCAACTCGCACTCCTTGATTTTATCAAGATCCGAAGCATCGTCTCGCTTATCCTTTACGGTGCTCCCGCGGGCTGTGCCTTAGCGCTCATTTTCTTCTCGAAGAGACTCTTCGCTCGAGTCAAAGGACTGTTCCAAGGAATCGAATAGTTTTTCAAGCGAACTTTCTGGTACAATCTTCTCGAGGTGAATGCGATGGACAAACTCGTGGAGAACTTAATTGAATTGTGCTCTGTAACGGGTGTGTCCGGTAGGGAGGAGAACGTTCGACAACTCTTGATAAAGAAGTTGAAAGTTCCATACCAAGTCGACAACGTTGGAAACCTCGTCGTGGAACTCGGTGAGGGAGAAGAGACGGTGGCGATCATGGCGCACATGGATGAGATCGGTCTGATAATCACGGGCGTGAACAACGATGGAACATTGAACTTCAGAAAGATCGGAGGTTTCGATGACAGGATCCTCGCTGGTTCGCACGTGCAGGTCGTGACTGAATCAGGAATGTTGGAAGGTGTGATCGGCATCACACCACCACACCTTTCGAGCCAGCAGACGATTGAGAATCTGAGAATAGACATCGGTTGCAAAAGTAAACAGGAAGCCGAAGCGCTCGGTGTAAAGGTGCCGGACTACGCGGTCTTCAAAAAGCATGCGAGTTTGCTGAACGGTGAATTCTTTGCAATGAGATCGCTCGACGATCGTTTCGGTTGTTTAGCGCTGCTCGAGGTTTTGAACAGAGTGAAAGACGAGAAGCTCAGCAGAAAAATCTACTTCGTTTGGACGGTTCAAGAGGAGATAGGCTTGAAAGGTGCGAAGGCCTTCGTGGCGAGTCACAGGATAGACGTGTGTTACGCCGTCGACTCCTTCGCGTGTTGCTCGTCCCTCACGGGAGACGTCACCGTGGGAAAGGGGCCGGTTCTGAGAATGCTCGACAACAGCGCTTTCGCGAGCTACGAGCTCATGAAGGAGATCTTAAACCTGGCTGAAAAGCACGATCTTCCAGTGCAGGTCGGCGTGACCGGTGGAGGAACTGACGGTTCGGTGGCGATGGAGTTCGGCGCGAAGATGGTGCCCGTAACACTCGCCGTGCGATACTTGCACACACCTGCAGAATACATCTCGATAAAGGATCTGAAGAACCTGATAGAACTTTTGACGTTACTCATCGTTGAAAACGTCTGAGGAGGAATCGTTCTGCTGTACTTTCTCGTTTTTTTGTCTGGAATCGCGTCGGGTTTTTTGAACGTTGTCGGTGGTGGTGGCAGTCTCATAACCTTGCCGCTTTTGACCTTGCTCGGCATGGATTTGGGTGTCGCGAACGGTACAAACAGGATCGCCATCTTGATGCAGAACATAACAGCCGTACGGAGTTTCTATAAAGACAAGGTGTTGCCCGTGAAGTTGTCTCTGCTGTGCGCCATTCCTGCAACGATAGGTTCCATCGTTGGAACTTACGTGGTGGTGAGCATGCCCCAAACTCTTTTGAAGAAGATCGTGGGTGCATTGCTTCTCGTGATGGCCTTCTTCATCGTTGCGAAGCCTTCCATGTGGTCCGGACGGAAGAAAGAACGGTTGAACGTTCCACTCATCGTTCTGGCCTTTTTTGGCATCGGCTTCTACGGTGGCTTCATCCAGGCGGGCGTAGGATTTTTCTTCGTCTTCTTCACCGCCGTGCTCCTTGGACTCGATTTGGTACGAAACAACGCGCTGAAAGTTCTCATAATCTTGCTCTACACACCATTCTCGCTGATGATCTTTCTCTTCAACGGAAAAGTACAACCACTGGCTGGTTTCGTACTCGGCATGGGCAGCATGATTGGAGCTCAACTCGGAGCGAAGTTCGCGGTGAAAAAGGGCGTCAACTGGCTCCGCTACATCCTGCTCGCAACGGTTGTTGCCAGCGGCGTGAGTTACTTGGTCTGAGAGAGGCTCTCCACATCGAGTTGTAGGGATTTAACGGCATTTCTGGCAAAAAAGTACGCGATCATCGCGAAAGCCAGAACTCCATAGGTGTTTCTTATCCCGATCGCGTTGCCCAAAAGGCCGAACAGGAAGGTACCGACCGGCGAACCTCCATTGTTGATCAACGCGTACAGAGACATCGTCCTGCCACGCATGTTCACGGGTGAAAGGTACTGAGTCCTCGTGTTCGTAATGTTGAAGAAAATCGTCTGCGCCGCTCCGTTCACGAAAGACATCACGTACGCTGCTGGTGGGTAGAGGAAGGAAACGAGTGTACTCAGTCCAATCCACAGTATGAAGTATTCTTCTTTGAATTTGACCACCTGATCGATTTCGAGAGATCCTGCGAGTATCGCTCCCACGAGTGCTCCCAGACCCATCGACCCCATGATCAACCCATATCCCACAAGGCCCGTTTTCACGGCACTCTTCGCGAACGCCTGCATGAGCATGCTGTAAGGCATGCCGAAAACTGCGTAAACCGTCATAGAAAAGAACGTGACGAGCAACACTTTGCTTGACGCCACATAACTCACGCCAGCCTTCAGATCTGAAAAGAAATCTCTTTGGATCTTCTGATACACGGGTTTCTCCACCTTTATGAACAAGAGAGACACGATCAATGGCACAAACGTCAGGGCGTTCACCACGAAGCCAAAGCCCATGCCCTTGTACTCGACGACGAACCCCGCGATCGAAGGACCTATCATCCTCGCAAAGTTGAATATCATGGCGTGCAGAGCGAGCGCGTTCGAGAGCAAATTTTTGGGCACGATGGATCCAATGAAGCTGTTACGTGAAGGCAAATAGAAGGCTTGGGAAACCCCCATCGCGACACTCAGCACGAGCAATTGAACGGCGCTCAAAACATTCTTGTGCACCAAGTACGCCATGAGCATCGCGTTGAGCGCATCTGCGGTCTGGGTGAAGAGCAGAACGTTCTTCGGGCCAAACCAATCTATGATCACACCACACGCGGGGGAAAGGACGACGGTGGGAAGCCCTTTGAGGAAGGCGATCAAGCCGATGAACCCCGCCGCCTTGTTCTCTGCAAACAAGTTGACGGCAACCCAGCCCCTGAGTGTCGTGTCGATCCAGGTGCCGATTAGAGATACGCTCTGTGGCAACCAAAAAATGAAGTAGTTCCTGTTCCTCAAAGCACGAAAAGGATTCGAATATTTCGCCATGCGAACTATGTATACACCGATCGTGTTAACTGATCTGGCACGAGAGATTGACATTTTCTTGAAAACCGAAGGCAGAAACTGTGACACTACGGATGCGATATTATGTAGATTAAGTTAATCCACACACGTATCGTGCAATGGTTGTAACATAGAAGCGTCACATTCGTTTCGAACTCTACCCTTCGCTTAATTGATTTGGATCGATACATGGCGTATCATGAAAAGAGGTGTTGTCCATGTTCGAAAGTCTTCAGGAGAAACTCTCGAAGATCTTTAAAACGATCACTGGGCAAGGAAGGCTGACGGAGAAGAACATCAACGAGGCCGTGAGGCAGGTCAAGCTGTCTTTGCTCGAGGCCGATGTCAACTACAAGGTTGTAAAGGATTTCATCGAGAACGTCAAGCAGAAAGCACTGGGGGAAGAAGTTCTCAAGAGCTTCACTCCAGATCAACAGTTCATAAAGATCGTCAGGGACGAACTCATCAACATAATGGGACGTACCAACGCGCCACTGGAGTTGAAACATCATCCTGCCGTGATCATGCTGGTGGGCCTTCAAGGTAGTGGGAAAACCACGACGGCCGGCAAGCTCGCACTTCATTTGAGAAAGCACGGTAGAAGCCCCATGCTCGTTGCCGCCGACACCTATAGGCCTGCGGCGATAGACCAGCTGGAAAAGCTCGGTAAGAGCATCAACATCCCTGTGTTCTCTGGGGACAGGAAGGACGCGATCCAGATAGTCAAAGGTGCTCTGAAGGCTGCCCAAGACCTTCGTTGTAACGTTTTGGTGCTCGACACTGCTGGAAGGCTTCACATCGACGATGAGATGATGAGGGAGCTCGAAGACATAAAGACGCTCACCAAGCCCGACGAGATACTCATGG
>JAPYWY010000082.1 GCA_028276125.1 Pseudothermotoga sp. | reverse complement strand
AGAACAGGATCACATTCTTCTGAATGTGTTTCTTCACGTGGTGACCAAGTTCGTGCGCAACCACGGCGAGCAGTTCGTCCTGGGGATAGTTCATGATCGTGTCGTAGAGGACGAGCCTTCGAGATCCTCCAATGCCAGTCACGTAAGCGTTCTGCTTCTTAGTCCTCTTCGAGGCGTTCATCACGTAGATCCTTGGAATTTTCGCAGAAGATCTTTGGATGAGCTCTGTTATTCTTTTTTTCAAACCTTCGTCCTCGAGCTCTGTGAACTTGTAGAACAACGGCGCGATGAGCGTTGGCTGGATGAACCAGAAGAACAGGATGAAACCAAAAGTCAAGATCGACGCCTGCCACCACCAAATTTGGTGTTTCAGCAACCAAAGCAAGATAGGAATCAAGAGCAGCGAGAAAGCAACGATGAGCGAAACTGCTATAGTTTGGTCCCTGAGAAAGGTTCTCTTCGTTGTCGTGTTGAAGCCGTATTTGTTTTCGATAACGAAGATCGAATAAAGTCTGAACGGGAGGTTCACGAGGTAGAAGATCAGACCGAGCGCACCAAAGAAGAGAAAGGCTTGAAGAAGTGGAGAATACGCAAGAAACAATCGTTCCAACCGAGGTAAGCCTTGCAAGACGAGATAGATCGTGACGACGAGTTGTGTTGTTTCAGAGAGTATTGTCAGCTTCGTTCTGTCTTTGAGATACTTCTTGGATTTTTCGAGCAGTTCTGGTGTGAACTTGTCTTTCAGTACCTTTGGGATGTCAACCTTCGGGCTGGTCGAATGGAGCAAGTTCAGAACTTCTAAAAAGATTCGCCAGGCCGTTCTAGCGATGAGCACGGTCAAGAGGATCGTTTCGATCATGGAGTCGCCCTCCTTAAATCTTCAACGTTGACAGAATGATTGTACACCGGTTCAGAGATTTTCTCAGAAAGATGGCTAAAAGCCAACAGAAGTGAGGATCACTCATCAGTCGTGTTGTTTGATCGAATTAACATGGTCGTACTATAATGTCGTACTATAATATATAATAAGGTCAAACGGAGATTCATCCGTGGGAGGTGAGGTTGTGAAGAGATTGGCTGGTGTCGTGATCTTGGCGCTTTTGGTTGCGGTAACGTCTTTCGCCAGTGAATTATCCATGGCCATCGCAGTGACGGGACCTTTCCAGAGAAACTTCAACCCTTACTTCGCCGGAGCCACAGGTTACATCGCGGCGGGCTTCATCTACGAGACTCTCATCTACTCTAACACGAAGACTGGGGAATTGATACCCTGGCTCGCCTCCGAATTTGAATGGAGCTCGGACCTGATAGAAATCACACTCAAACTTAGAAAGAACGTCAAATGGTCCGACGGCACACCGTTCAGTGCAGACGATGTCGTCTTCACGTTTGAAACGTTGCGCAAGTTCCCTGCTCTTGACTCACCCGGCGTTTGGAGGGGTGGAGTCATTGAAGTGGTCAAGCTCGACGATCATACAGTCAAGATAAGACTCGACAGGGTCAACACCTTCATCATCTACAGCATCGCCGGTGTGTACGTCCTTCCGAAACATCTGTGGGAGAAGGTCGAAGATCCGTCGAAGTTCACCAACGAAAATCCGATCGGCACGGGCGCGTACCAGCTCGAATCGTTCTCCGACCAAGTCGTGGTCTTGAAGAAGAACCCAAGCTATTGGAACGCCGAAAAGATCAAGATCGAAAGGATAAGGATTCCCGCCTTCAGTGGGAACGAGAGTGCGCAGCTGGCGGTGGCCAAAGGAGAACTCGACTGGGCAGGTATCAACTATCCGCAGATCGAGAAGCTAGCCCAGCAGAACAAAGACATAAAGTACTGGTTCGCCGAAGGTAACCCGGTCTTTCTCTTCTTCAACCTGAGCAAAAAGCCGTTCGACGACGTTTTGCTCAGAAAGGCTTTTGCGTACGCGATCGATACCGATCAGCTTGTGAAGATCGGAATGACGGGCTACGCTGCACCAGTGAATCCAGTGGTGATCAAAAGCGGTTACGAGTATCTGATCGACGAGAGCCTCAAGAAGGAATGGTGGAGACACGATCCGAAGACCGCCGAGAAGTTGTTCTCGCAGGCTGGCTTCAAGAAGGGCAGGGACGGTGTTTTGACGAAGGAGAACATCAGACTCTCCTACGATCTTCTCGTTCCGGCAGGTTGGACCGACTGGATCGCCGTCTGTGAACTGCTTTCTCAACAGCTGAGAGATTACGGGGTCGAACTGAAGGTCACACCCATTGACTTTGGTCAGTATTTGCAGAAGATTCGCAACAAAGACTTCGATGTCGTTCTCAGCTGGGCCAACTACGGCGCCACGGTGTACCACTTCTACGATAACTTCATGAACTCCGCCAACGCCTTCGTTGGTAGCAACAGAGGTGGTTGGATAGACCAAAGAACAGACGAACTGCTGTCGAAGATGAAACAAACGTCTAATTTGAGCGAACTGAAATCGATCGTCGCAGAACTTCAAAAGATCATGCTTGAGAACGTGCCAGCTGTACCACTTTACTACAACCCCGTTTGGTTCATTTACTCGACGAAGAACTTCACCGGCTGGCCGAGTGAGAAGAACCCGTACGTGGAACCAAGGATAACTGGAATGGACAAGATCTATCTGGTGATGAACTTGCAACCCGTCAAGTGAGTTTTTGAAGTTCTTGGCGGCGCATCCTTCGAGGGTGCGTCGCCTTTTTGAACCTCTCTCGAGGAATGGTGGTGAAGGTTTTGAAGTACGTTGTGAACAGACTGTTTTTCTTCGCGATCACTCTTTTCTTCGCTTTGACTTTGAACTTCGTGATACCGAGGTTCATGCCGGGTGATCCAGCCGAGAGGATCCTCATGAGGTTCGGACCGAACATAGACGAGCAAGCAATAGAGGCGATGAGAATAGCGCTTGGTTTAGACAAAGAAAAGGGCCTCCTGAGACAGTACTTCGAATACCTCAAGAACACTTTCAGCGGGAATTTCGGCATCTCCTATCTGCATTACCCCGTCCCGGTCAAGCAAGTCCTCGCAAGTTCCTTGCCTTGGACGCTCGGGTTGGTGGGAACTTCAACGGTGATCAGCTTCATCCTCGGAACGTTGTTGGGAGTCTACGCAGGCTGGCACAGAGACAGGAGAGCAGGATCTGGTATACTGATCTTTTCTCTCTGTCTGAGGTCCATCGCTTACTTTTGGTTGGCAATGCTGTTTCTGTACGTGTTTGGATACAGGCTCGGTTGGTTTCCACTCTCGAACGCGTACTCGACAAAAGAGACGCTCCATGGGTTCAGATTCGTTCTCAGCGTCATCTACCACGCCGTTCTGCCCTCGATGACGTTGATAGTCGCATCACTCGGAAACTGGATCTTGACCATGAGGAACAACATGATCTCTGTTTTGGCCGAAGACTACATCACCTTGGCCGAAGCGAAGGGGTTGGGCGAGGGTTACATAATGTTGCATTATGCCGCCAGGAACGCTATCCTGCCGAGCATAACGGCGTTTGGGATATCTCTTGGATTCGTTGTGAGCGGAGCTCTGTTGACTGAGATAGTCTATTCTTATCCAGGGGTCGGATATCAACTGTACAGGGCCGTGTTGAGCCAAGATTTTCCCCTGATCCAAGCCATATTTTTCTTCGTCTCGCTCTCAGTTCTACTCGCCAACCTTATAATGGACTTTCTGTACGCCTTCTTGGATCCACGCGTGAGGGGTTGAAAACGATGTGGAAGATAGGTTTGGGAATAATTTTGTTCTTCGTTTTCATAGCCGTCTTCGCGCCCTACCTTGCGAAGTATCCGCCGAACCGTACGGTCAGTCTACCCTACCAACCCCCATCGAGACAGCATTGGCTGGGCACGGACAGGTTGGGCAGGGATATAATGTCTCAAGTGATACACGGTTCGAGGCTCTCGTTGATCATAGGTGTTTCGACCGGTCTGCTCATGACCTTGATCGCGGCCACTATGGGCATGACCGCAGGTTACTTCGGGGGTGTTCTGGACAGGATTCTCTCCACGTTGATGGACATCTTTCTCGTCATCCCTGGTATACCCTTGATGATCGTCATCAGCTCTTACGTTCGTGTCAAAGGACCGTTGGTGGTGATACTGGTGATCGCACTGACGAGCTGGGGCTCGGGTGCAAGGGTCATACGTTCGCAAGTGTTGTCGCTCAAGAATCGAGAGTTCGTGATGGCATCGAAGGTGGCCGGAGAGAGTGATCTGCACATAATCTTCTTTGAAATACTACCGAACATGCTCTCTCTCGTTGCATCTATCTTCTTCAGTTCCGTGCTCTTCGCTATCATAGGCGAGGCGTCGCTTTCTTTTCTGGGCTTGAGCGACGTGAGCAGAATCACGTGGGGTACGATGCTCTACTGGGCGCAGAACGCGAACGCCCTCTTGAACGGCATGTGGTACTGGGTGTTTGCACCGGGACTGTGCATCGTTTTGTTGGGCACTTCTTTCGCCTTGCTGAGTTTCTCCATAGATGAAATAACCAACCCGCGCTTGAGGATGAGGTGATCGTGTGTTCGAAGTGCTGGAGCTCAACGCAGGATACGAGTTCAGAAACAGGTTCGTTCATGCCGTGAGGAACGTCTCGTTCAAAGTCGAGCAGGACGATTTCTTCGGTATTGCTGGAGAATCGGGGTGCGGTAAGACGACGCTCATGCTCGCATCGCTCGGATTGCTCAAGAAACCAGGAAAGGTGATCTCTGGCCGGGTGCTCGTGGAAGGTCTGAACCTGCTGGCCCTATCCAACGACGAGTTGAAGAAGGTGCGTTGGAAGAAGGTATCCCTCGTCACACAGAGTTCGATGAACTCTTTGAACCCAGTGATGAAGGTGAAAGATCAAATGGCCGACGTGCTGATAAGAAACCACGGCTTTTCCAAGAGCGATGCCTACGAGTTGGTGAAAGAGAAACTCAAATTAGTGGGGATCACACCCGATCGAATGGAAAGTTATCCACACCAGCTCTCAGGCGGGATGCGTCAGAGGGTGGTCATCGCGATGGCACTCTTGCTCTCACCGAGGGTCATCTTCATGGACGAACCCACCACCGCACTCGACGTCGTCGTTCAACGATCGATCTTGCAGCAGATAGAGGAGCTTAAGAAGAAAGAGCATTTCTCGATTGTCTTCATAACCCACGATATATCATTGCTGTTTGAACTTGCGACCAAGATCGCGATCATGTACGCGGGAGAGTTCGTCGAGGTCGGCGAGGCGACGTTGGTCTACTCTCGGCCGCTTCACCCCTACACGAAAGGTTTAATCGAGGCTTTGCCGAGCATCTCGAAGGACCTGGAGAAGTACAAGAGCATCCCAGGAAGACCGCCAGATCTGACTTTGAAGATCGAAGGCTGTCCTTTCAGAGAGAGATGTTCGTTCGCCTTCGAAAGATGTCGCGTAGAAAAGCCAGAACTCAGGTTTGTTAACGGCAGGTGGGTGGCTTGTCATCTGTACTGAAGGTCATAGGCTTGAAAAAAGAGTTTACCATCCGCAAAGGTTTTAAGACCTTGACGCTCAAAGCCTTACGCGGCGTCGATCTGGAACTGAACGAGAACGAGATCGTATCGGTGGTCGGCGAGAGTGGCTGTGGCAAGACGACACTGTTGAGAGTCTTGGCGAGGCTGTACGAACCGACGGCGGGAAAGATTTCGCTCTTTGGCGAGGAATTGCCAAGACGACTCAATCGGAAAGAAGAACTCAAGTTCAGAAAACTTGTGCAGATGGTGTTCCAAGATCCGTTCGCATCGCTGAACCCGACGAAGAGGGTATCATACGTGCTGAAGAGACCTCTGAAGATTCACAGAATAGAGAACGAGGATCAGATCATGAAGAATGTTCTTGAAGACGTCGAACTCACCCCACCTGAGAGCTTCTTGGAGAAGTTTCCACACGAACTTTCTGGCGGTCAGAGACAGCGCGTCGTCTTCGCGAGAGCGATCATAACGAAACCAAAGATAATTTTGGCGGACGAACCCACATCCATGCTCGATGTTTCGATAAAGTCTGGTATTTTGAATTTGATGCTCAAACTGAAAGAGGAACACGGAATATCCTTCCTGCACGTCACACACGATTTGGCGGCGGCGAAGTACATCTCAAACAGAATTGTCGTCATGTACGCCGGATTGATCGTCGAAGAGGGAGAAGCTAAAGAGATCGTCAACAGACCCATGCACCCCTACACGATGTTGCTCAGAGAGGCCGCACCGGATCCAGAGAAAAGCTCGTCCACGACTTTGGTAGACGTTGGTGAACCTCCAAGCTTGATCGATCCCCCTTTGGGTTGTCCATTCGAGCCGAGGTGTAAGTACGCAAAAGCAGAGTGCAAAGAGCCAGTCCAGATGAGAGAAGTGGATGGAAGAAAGGTTAGGTGTGTCTTGTATTGAGTGTGGCGAACTCGCACGTTCTTGACTCACCTACAGTGTCAGAGCAACCACGGGAAGAAGAAATGCACGAAGAACCATCCCACGACGAAGAAATCTGTCAACCTGTGAAGGATCAGCCATCTTCGCTTGAGCTGTTTTCTGAGAAGATAATAGATAAACAACAAAAGCACACCGGACCAGAGCAACGATCCGGTGTGCAGTGCTATCGTTCCGAGCGCGAGATAACCGTGGATGGCACCTGTGATGAGAAGTAGAACGCCAGTGAACCGGTGGAGTTTGGATCCAAAGGCAAGAAACTTCTGTGCACCTTTATAACGACGCAAGATCCTGCGCAACGGAAATAGAGAGAAATTGTAGAACAGTAAAACAACACTTATCCAAGCGAAAACTTTGTACATCATTTCACCAACTCAAAGCCAACGATTTTGAACTGTTTCAAAACATCTGATTCGGGATGATCGTGCCCACAAGTTTCTTCCAACTCACACTCGAACTGGGAAGTGTAATCCTTGCCAGCGACTGCATCCGGTTCGAGGCGCAACTTTTCCCTCCAGTCTGGAACGTCTGTGACGTCGTAGACAATGTTTCCGACTTTTATGAACGCTTTCGCGAACTGCTGACCATCGAACTTGGCAAGGTTTTCTTCATCGAACACCAAAAGTCCTATCGCGTAGGACTTCGAGAGTGTGTCAGCATA
>JAPYWY010000091.1 GCA_028276125.1 Pseudothermotoga sp. | reverse complement strand
TCCTTTCCTCAAAGATGGGTCGAGTTCTTGCCAGCCGACCAAAATTTGCATTTCGTTGTGTCATCGAACGTACAACTCATGGCACAAGCACGCAAAAAGTAAACCCCTTCCTTTAGAGGAAGGGGTGATTTTCGAATCGATAGAGAAAAATCACGCTTCAGCATCGAACGTCTCGAGTGACTGTGACGTGACTACGATTTTTGTCCAAAATAGGAAAGACCAAGCGATGTTGTCAGGATCTCAGACTGAGACGGCTGAACGGTGAACGACGCACACTCCTTCGAAGTTTCCGTGGTCGTAAGGCACGCCTTTCAACTTATCCTCCACGACCAACTGGCAGGTTCATCGAAGTGTGACCCTCACCGGCCGTATCTGCTGAAGAGCAGTTTCTTTTCCCTGTCGAACAGTGCGATGGAGCTCGATGTGTGATCGCTGTCCTTAGAGAGCTTCATTTTCCACAAACAGATTCTCAACGTGACGTTAATGAAGACAACTGTCAGAACTTGGGGTTTTGAAGAATCAATATATTAATGGAAGTGATGGGTCTTTGAAAAGTGGACGCGTGCCAGAGGGATTGTCAAAAGTTTCCGTGAGCAAAGGAGTCTCATACAAATCTCAAAGGGGGTAGACAGATGACCATTTATACCGATGGTTCATATTCCAATCAAACCAGCGTCTTAGGTTATGCCTTCTGTCTTGTAGAAGACGGTAAAGTGGAATACTTCTCAGACGCATTCATCTTGAAAAACGGTAGCTCCACGATAGCCGAGATAATAGCGGTCACAAAAGCGCTTGAATACTGCTCAAAGAACAGCATCCAAAATCCGGTTGTAGTTCACGACTATGACGAACTACCTTTCTTTGCCTTTGGCTACAGAAAATGCCCACCGTCCATGTACAAGTTTGTCAAGACGCTGCAAAGACTCACGAGAGAAGTGAAGCCGAGATTCCGCAAAGTGGAAGCCCACAAGGACGACACGTACAACAACACCGTCGACAAGCTCGCAAGAGAGGCAATGCAAAAGTTTTTCTCGCGAAAGACCAACAGTGACATTTGAGCCAGGGAATGCGTTCGACGCAAATGATCAAGTTGATGGCTGTAAACCTCTTTTCTTGCTCCTCCAGCGATCGCAACACCGAGACCACTTCGTCAGTGAATAGAGTCCCGTTGGAATTCAGCAGCAACTGAAGTGAAAATGGGTTTCAATCGGATCTGACAAGAATGAGAGCGCAAAAAAGCCCCCGTGTTGCATGGGGGCCAAGTTTGATCAGCGTCATTAAGCTTCAAAAAGTACGGCTTTCTCTCTCGCAGAATGAGAAGTGGAAGGTTCTTCAGAGTCCACGAGGCGATCTTTCTTTTCAAAGACTCCCAGGTGTGCCCGTCGTGAAACTTAAATTCTTTGTCGACTTGATCTCTATCTTTCGTAGGCACAAACAATATCTACCTATGAACTTTTCAAACGGGGAGCGTGTTTCAACGAGTTAGACCAAGGCCAATGTACGAACACCGTATTGAGGCCAGTGCACTTTCCTCAGGAGCGCTCCCATACATAGATATACGGATATGGCTGTTGAGACGATGTAACAATCCCATGTAAAAAAAGACGCCCCAGTTCGAGGGGGCGTCTTTGGGAGTTTCTCTTTTCACGCCTTCTCTGTACGATGTATCACGAGCGCACCGACCATGTCGCCAGTCACGTTCAGACAGGTCCTTCCCATGTCCAAGATCCTGTCCACGCCAGCAATCAGTGCGATACCTTCCATTGGAAGTCCAACGGACGTGAGAACCATGGTGAGCATGATCAGACCCGCACCAGGTACGCCAGCGGTTCCTATGGACGCCAGAGTTGCCGTGAGCACTATGGTGAGTTGTTGAGAGAAGCTCAGTGAGATACCAAAGATCTGGGCGACGAAGAGGGCGCATATACCTTGATAAAGAGCCGTTCCGTCCATGTTTATCGTTGCACCGAGGGGCAACATGAAGCTGCTTATGGACTTTGGAACGTTCAATTCTTTTTCAGTCACGTCCATCGTGATGGGCAGCGTGGCGGAACTGCTGCACGTGGTGAAGGCGACCAACATCGCTGGTGAAACCTTCTTGAAGAATTCTCCAGGGTTCATCTTCCCCATCGTCTTCACCAGCAAAGAATAAACAACGCCAGCGTGTATCGCAAGACCTATGTACAGAGCGATGATCAGTTTCAACAGGGGCAGAAGTACCTTAGCACCGTGTGTGGCAACGGTGGGTACGATCAGTGCGAACACACCTATCGGCGCGTACCACATGATGATGCGCACGATCTTGTAGCTCGCCTCGGCCAAACCATCGAAGAAGTTGAAGAGTACTTTTGCCCTTTCACCAACGAGCGTGATCGCGATACCCAAGAAGATGGAGAACACGATGATCTGAAGCATGTTCGCATCGACCATCGCTTTGATGGGGTTGGTGGGTACCAAGTTGAGCAGAACGTCCACCAACGAAGGTGGTTTTGCTGCTGTGACCTTGGCGTCGGTCGGCAGCGTCAAGCCCGAGCCAGGTTGCATCAGATTGCCCATGATCAAACCAATGACCACAGCGAGTGCGGTGGTGAGCAAGTAATAAGCGATCGTCTTGACTCCTATGCGACCGAGTTTTCTGATGTTCTCAACGCTCGCCGTTCCAACCACCAACGATGCGAGTACGAGGGGCACGATGATCATCCTGATGAGGTTCAAGAACAGATCCCCAAAGGGTTTGATGTAGGTTCGAGCGACTTGTGGGAACGGTTGCAGGATCAGTCCGACCACCACACCTATCAGCAGACCCACCAAGATCCTTGAAGCAAGCCCAAGTTTCTTCATACTCTCGAACCCCCTTTCGAAGGATGAAGATCACTCATAAATTATAGCGAACATCGGTGTTTCATCAAAATTCTTCCGGTTCAAAACAGTGATAAACTTTACAAATGAGGGGAACGGATTGATCGGCATGAAGAGCAGGCATGTCGTTGAGCAGATCAAAAACCTGATCATTTCACAGAAGATGAAGGTTGGGGAGAAGTTACCGAACGAGAGGTCTCTCGCGGAAAGCCTTGGAGTTTCAAGGATCATCGTTCGCGAGGCGCTGAGTTATCTGAAAGCGTGTGGGATCATAGAGAGCAGGCACGGTAGTGGAAACTACGTTTTGAAGGTTCCGAACGATTCGAATCTTCAAAACGGCTCCATGGAGTACGATCTGGACGAAGTCATCGCCGCACGAGAGCTTTTGGAATCGACGATAGCGAGGATGTTTTTGAAGAACGTCACCCACGACATGATACAAGACATGGAGTACATGGTCCAGAGCATGGAGATCAACTTCTTGAGGGACGATTTGGAGAAGGTGATAGAGAGCGATGTGAGATTCCACCAGATCTTCTCCAAAGCCTGTGGTAATTCTATAATCTATTCGCTTCTGGACCATCTGACCGATTACATGAAGACCAAGATATGGTTGTTCTTGAAGAGGGACTATCTGTGGGACGAAGAGTACCAGAAGAGATCCATCGAGAACCACAAAAGGATACTGAAAGCGATTTCCCAAGGCAACCAAGACGAGTTACTCAAGGCCATAAAGATCCATTACGATACCATCAGACGACATCTCGAAGTTTAACCAAAAAATCTTGAATCAGTGGCGAGTTCTCCCTCAAGAAAACTGGTGGAAAGCCAATCGGTGCATCGATCTCGATCCAGCCGCCTTTGAACCTCTTTTTCGTCCATAAATGTAGCCACTCGTCCTCGGGGAGATAAACTTTCCAACTCTTGGCGTGCGGCTTTATGACTGGAGCGACCAAGACATCGTCACCGAGCAGGTACTGATAGATCAACTTGTGGCAATTTGGATCGTTCGGATAGTTCATCGCCAAGTGCTTCACCAAAGGTAGGTTCTCCTCGTTGGCCTTCTTCAACTCTTGCTTCAGATAGTCCTTCAAGAGCCAATGGATCTTCGACATGCGCGCGAAGTGTTTCAACACGGCTGGGTGAGAGTCGAACTGGAGGTTCTTGAAAGGTCGGTTCGTCTGGTGCGTCCTCATGACGGGTGAAAAAGCTCCGATCTCTGTCCATCTCATGAACAACTCTGGTGTTCTCTTGAGCCACATCAAAGAAGTGAACCCACCAACGTCGGAATGCACCAACTTCACTCCGCACATGCCCATGCTCAGCATCGCTGGTATCACGGTGGCGAGCCCATCGCTCTTCGACCAATCGACGTTCTGATCTCCCGCCCAGTAGACGGGAGAATACTTCGTGGAGCTGAGGTATCCCGCTCTCATGAAAAAGATCACGTCTCTGTTCGCTTCTTCAACCGCTTCGTAGTTCAACCTCGCCCAATCGACAGCGTAGAGGCTGTGATAGCTCAAACCGTCCGTGAGCTTCAATTTCGCGTCTGTGGGTAGATACTCTCCATAATCTGCCATCCAACCGCTCATGCCGATGCCTATCATGTTCTCTTTGATGATCTTCTTGTACCACTCGAAGGCATCTTTGTCAGTCAAATCGATGAGACCTGCTGGGAAAGTCGTCACGACGATGTCGTAGGGTTCACCCTTTTTGTTTTTGACCAAGAAATCGTTCTTCAGCGCTTCCTGATAGAGTGGTCCACCCTTTATGAGGAAGGGGTTTATGTAACCGAGGAAGTGGACACCTTTCTCTTTCCATCTGCTTATGTGTTCTGGTAGGTCGTGATAATCTTTCGCGTCGTAGCTCCAGTTCCAGTAGACTTGTCTTCCGAACTTGGTGAAGTTCTTACCACACCAATCTTGACACCAGAGTGCGGTGAGTGGTATTTTCCAGTTTTCACAAGTTTCAATCACCTTCTGTGCTGCTTCTATCCCGCCTTGACTCGCTATCCAAGTTCCAAAGACCCAGTCACTGACTTCGACGGATCTGGAAAAGAGTGTGTGGAACTTTCGAACCGTGTCTTTCAGTTGACCATCCAAGAAGATGAGTTGGAACTCTTCGTCGTAAACCTCGAAGATCGTCTCGAGTTTGGACCTGAAATCCGCCACGATGAGTGCACCCGTGTTTATGATCACAGCATATCCAGCGCTCGAGAAGAAGACTGGTTGTGGAAAATAACTGGTGTACCAATCACCTCTAACTCCCTTGAGCCAGGTGAGTAAAGAGACCAAGTTCCAACCTCTTCCAACGCCCTGTTCTTGAACGAAGATGGGAAACCTCTTGCCCTTCAAGTTCAACCGACAGAACTGTTCCCCTCCACCGTAGATGATTTCGTCTTTGAACCCTCTCAGTTTCACGATCAAACATTTCGAACCTCTGGAGGAGATCCTCAAAGTGATGGGACTTTCAGAGACGAGTTTTATCGAGTCTGAATCGATCCTCGTTGGGTTGCTGAGTTTCGTCTTGATCTTGAAATGCCCATGCACGTCTTTCAAAAACAGAGTTGCATCGGCTTTCAGAACGGTCCCGTCGAAGAGTAGCTCGTTCGAAAGATACACCTTTGAACCTTTCTCAAACCTCAGCATATACCTTCCATCCTTTCATGGATGCCAGCTCGAGAAAGTCTTCGTACCAATCTCCGTAAGCCATAATCACGTGGTGCGCAAAACCATTTTCCACGAGAGATTCAACCAGTTCAATAGCGTTCTTCACCTTCACTTTCACATAGGTTCCCTTCAGCAATTTCTCTGTCTCTATGGCTTCGCCTTTCGCCAAGAAGAGTGACCATCCTTCAGTGTAGTCTATCCTCGCTATCGTCACGAGTCCCGGCTTGAGGACGAACCCAACGGTTACTCCCTTTCCACCCGCGAAGTAAGTGTCTAAAGTCCTCTCGGAACGACCGTCCCAAAGGGTGTGTGGTGCAACACCGCAGTGCCAGAAGAGCAGAGCGTTTTCTTCTTCAAAGATCTGACTGATATCTGAAAGGTACATCTCTTCGCAACCGAATGCTTTCAACGTGATCATCGTCACGGCACCCAAGATGTCACCCTCGCAGGCCATGATCGATCCTTTCGCCATGTTGTAACTCATCGCCGCACACGGTGAGACACCGTAGTACATGGCGAACTCGGGCCAACACCTTATGCAGAGAGCCGAGGATTTGGTGGTTTGTTCGACGTTCTGGAGCGTTGCGGCGAGTCTCGCCACTCTTTCCAACCTATCGTCGTCCATGTTTTCGTCGTATCGGTATATGTTTTTGTAGTCTTCTTCGATCTTTTGAACTTCCTCTTCGGACGGGTTGTGCTTGAAAACCGTTTCCAAGGGCAGAACATCCACGATGATCTTGAACTCCTTGAACAGCTCAGGCTCATAGACATCGATGTTCATGAAAGATTTGGCGTGGCCACCGATCAATGTTATCTTCGATTCTCTCCAAAGCTTGAATGCTCTGATTGCGTTGAGCCAAAGTGAGAGTTTCTTTATGAATCTTTCATCCTCGGCGGTTCCATAGATGAATCGAAGGTTGGTTCTTTTAGATCTGTGCAGATTAGAAAAGTCCAGATGTGCACCAACCAAAGAGTTCAACCGTACCCTGCTGCCACGATAATCCGGCTCCGGTACGGCCCAACACAGGATGGGAA
>JAPYWY010000081.1 GCA_028276125.1 Pseudothermotoga sp. | reverse complement strand
CTTGATATCAGCTTTCGCACGTCTTCATCCCTCCATCGAGTAGCTTCGTAAGTTTTTTCAACACGCCCTCGCGAGCTCTTATTTTAACAACAGCACCCTCGTCGGTGAAAACACTTCCTTTAATCGTTATCTTTTCGCGGTACTTCTCTAACAGATGAAGCCGCTTCGCATCAACAAAGAATTCCCGCTCGGCTTCGCTCTTCTCCAGTACCCGACAGACTTCTTCGAGTAGCACATCGATCCCTTGTCGCTTCAGGGCACTTATGAATATCGCCGAGGGATAAGCGTCGGACAGACGCTCGAGGTTTTCCTTAGAAAGCAAATCCACCTTGTTGAAAACCAACAACCGTGGGATACTCTCGGCCTGAAGCTCGTTGAGAACATCCTCTGCAACATTGATCTTCTGAATGAGTTCTGGATCGGAAACATCGGCGAGCAAGATTATGAGGTCCGAGTAAGAGATCTCCTCCAAGGTGGACTTGAAAGCTTCTATGATCGAGTGCGGCACTTTTCTTATGAAACCAACGGTATCCTTGAAAAGAACAATTCGTCCATCTGGCAGTTTAACGCGCCTCACAACGGGTGAGAGAGTGCTGAACAATCTTCCACTCACCATGATGGACGGATCTGAGGAAAGTGCGGCAAGCAAGCACGATTTCCCAGCATTCGTGTAGCCCACGATCGATACCGTGGCAAGTTCGTTCTCCAGACGCAACTTTCGTTGCTGTTCTCTGTTCTTCCTCAGTTCCTGTAGTTCCTTTCTCAAGGTAGCGATCCTCTCGTGTATTCGTCTCCGCCTTTCTTCGAGCTTCTGTTCACCGGGCCCTCTCGTTCCCACGCCTCCCCCAAGCCTCGAAAGACTCTTCCCTTCTCCAACCAACCTCGGCAATTCGTACTGCAGTCGTGCCAGCTCAACTTGAAGTTTCCCTTCTCTCGTCGTCGCATGCTTTGCAAACACATCCAAGATGACTTGTGTCCTGTCCCGCACGGGCACTTTGAAGATCTTCTCGAGGTTCTTCGCCTGAAGCGGTGTGATTTCACTGTCGATCACAACGTAATCGATAC
The DNA here is from genome assembly GCA_028276125.1 of Pseudothermotoga sp. Taxonomy (GTDB): domain Bacteria; phylum Thermotogota; class Thermotogae; order Thermotogales; family DSM-5069; genus Pseudothermotoga_A. Next base: position 6,234 of record JAPYWY010000081.1, on the reverse strand, counting down.
CGAGATGGGCAATTTTCTCCGCTACGGCCTCAGCTTTTCCACGCCCAAGATAAAAGCGCGAGTCAGGAAACTCGCGCTTTTGTTCGATCACTTCAACAACTTCTGCATCGATGTTCGCCAACAGATTCACCAATTCCTCACAGGACGTCTCATCGTTTTCTATTGTCAGCATCAAAACCCTTTTTAAACCGACTGTTTCATTCGTCCGAACCATCTGGTTGAGCCTGGGACGCTTCCTCCTTTTCCTTCTGTTCGGTCTTCACAAGCTTGACAAACGAAGTTGGCATTATCGTGCTTATCGCGTGCTTGTAGATGAGACTTTGCTGGTTCTCGTTCTCCAACAGGATCGTGTAGCTGTCGAAGGAACGAATGATCCCTTTGGTTTGAAAACCGTTCACTAAGTAAACTTTGACCTCGATTTTGCTGGTGCGCAGAGTGTTGAGAAACCTGTCCTGAAGATTGAACTTCTCTGCCATCCTCCAGACCCCCCAACGACGTCACAAATTTTTCTGAGCATCCTTACTCACCATCTCGGTGAGTTTTTCAAGAACATCATCGTTCACGTTCAACCAAGTTGCGTCGCGATACCTTCTGAACCAAATGAACTGTCTTCTCGCGAACTGTCTCGTACTTCGCTTGATTTTCTCTACCGTTCTTTCGAAGCTTTCCTTCCCTTCGAGATACTCGATGATCTCTTGATAACCTATCGTCTTGAGGGCGTTCAGGTCCTTCGAGTATCCCATTTTCAAAAGAGATTTTACCTCTTCGACGAGACCATCTTCTATCATCTTTTCTACTCTCATGTTGATTCTATCATAAAGTTCTTTTCGATTTCTCGCCAAAACTACTATCGTGAAGTCTCCAACAGGTTTGGCCTCTCTTTGGAGCTGCGATATTCTGAGACCCGTTTGAAACCAAACCTCCAGTGCTCTGATCGTGCGCTTCAGATCGTTCACATGGATCTTGGTCGCCGCCTCAGGATCGATCTCTTCGAGCATCTTCCTCAATCGACCCGGTTCTCTGGCTTCTTTCTCTAAGAGCTCTCGCCTTAACTGTTCGTTCCGAGGCGCACCCTCGAAGATGCCTCTCGTCAGTGCATCGATGTAGAGACCGGTTCCTCCAACCAACAGCGGTATCTTTCCCCTCGATTTTATATCTTCGATCGCCTTCAACGCGTCGGTTCTGAAGTTGTAGACACTGTAATATTCGTCCGGATAAACAATGTCGATCAGGTGATGCGCTACGATTCGTCTCTGCTCCTGCGTGGGCTTGGCCGTTCCTATATCCATGAACCTGTAAATCTGCCTGGAGTCAACCGAGACTATCTCTGCGTTGATGCGAGATGCCAGTTCGATCGCGATCTCGGTTTTACCAACACCGGTTGGGCCGGTGAGCACGATCATCTCTTTTCGATCACTCCGTACAGCACTTGGCTCTTCTTGCTACCAGTTATTCGATCCACTTTGATCCTGTTGAACAACGAATCAAGCGCGTGCGCTTTCAGAACCACCTTTCTCCGTGCAACACGCAACATCTCTTCGACATCTTTATCTGTCACAGTATCATAGACGGCGAATGGTCTCAACGGGTTCATTGAGGAAGATTCGTAAACGGGATTCTCGAACATTGGATCGCAGTAAACGATATCGAAAGAATCATCTGGGCAATTGACAAGGTACTCTCTGAAGTCGACGTTCAGGATTTCTATTCTTCTCATCGCGTCGTTCACCCAGTCTTCCTTGTCTCTGTAATTCTTCAAGCCCTCCCTCACGACGATGTATATGGGCGTAGAAGCTTCCAGGCCAACGACTTTGCCTTCCTCCAGAAAACCTGCCATGAGTACGGCTTCGGCACCGAGTCCAAAAGTCGTGTCCAAGATCCATTCGCTTCCTGCCAGTTGCAGACACTCAATGAGGTGGTCTTTCAACCCCTTCTTCACGTTTCTCATCCTCACCTTCGCGGTCGACGGGTGGAAGAACAACGATCCGCTTCGGTATTTCACGACGATTCTGTCCGATTCGACAACGTAGCAGTAATCGGTTCCAACGATCTTTAACAGATCGCGAAAGCTCCTTCTCGGTATGTACGGCAAGTTCAGTTCCTGCGCGAGCTCCTTCGCTCTCAACACTTGTTCCTTCGTTGGTTTATGCGAAGTTGTCACGAAGATCATCGTGTTCTGCTCTCCTTGATTCTGTTTATTTCCTCTGTCAATTCTTCGATCCGACGAGAAAGTTCTGCGTCTCTGATCTTGAGCTCTGCGTTTCTCCTCGATTCGACAACGAAGTGAAGGTAAGTTCCGAGCCAAAGCAATGCGATCACGAACATCGAAACGACTGTCACGCGCCGTAGGAAATTCTTCTTCCGCCTCTTGGCCGGCCTCACCAGAAACACCTCACTTCAAACCCGTCCTCGCGATACCCTGAACGAAGTACCGCTGTGTGAAAAGGAACAATACGATTATCGGCAAGATCGAGAAGGTGGCGGCGGCCATGAGCATGTTGTACACGGTCCCAACGTCCGTGCTGAAGGTTTGAAGGCCCACAGGAAGTGTTCTGAATTTGTCCTTGTTGGTCACGATGAGTACCCACAAGAACGCGTTCCAACTCCCGACGAACTTCAAGAGTGCCGATGTCACGATCGCCGGTTTTGAAAGCGGAACGACCACGGTCCATAGGAACCTCCAATGGGAGCACCCATCTATCTTGGCAGCGTCCTGTAGTTCTCTGGGGAGCGTCAAAAAATGCTGTCTGAGCAAAAAGATCGCAAAGACACTCACGATCCAAGGTATTATGAGCGCGTAGTACGTATCGATCCAGCCGAACCTCGAAATCGTTATGAAGTTCGGTACGAGCAGAACTTCTCCAGGTACCATCATCGTGCTCAGAAACAGACCGAAGATCAGGTTCTTGCCCGGAAAGCTCATCAAGGCAAAGGCGTACGCAGCCATGGCACAGAGAACGATCTCAGCGATCGTCGTCACGGTCGAGACAAAAACCGTGTTGACGTAGTAGACACCGAAAGGCGCACTGTTCCATGCGGCGACGTAATTGTGAAAGACGTTGCCAAGGATTTCCTTGAAGGTGTGATCCACCCGCACACTGTAACGTTCATCCTCGAGATAGACTGGATGAACATCCTCGAGCACGAGTTCGATCGTTTGGTTACGCTTCAACCTCACCTCCTTGACGAAGTCTGGAGCTTGGACGATCCTCATCAGACTTTGAACCCTCGATTGAAACGTTCTGAGCTTGCTTATCGTGTCTATTTCACTGCACACCGCTTTCAACGCTCTGAAGAACTCGTCGTCCTCGACACCTTGAGCCAACTGTTCCATCTTGCTCAAGATCACGCCTGCAGCCGCACTGCCTTCCGATTGCAACCATTGCTTCAAACCTGCAAAACTCTCAAAAGATTGAAGGTTCAAAGATTTCGAGTTCAAGAGGTTCAGTAGTTGAGAACCCAACTGCTTCATTTGCTGGACGTAGATTCTGACGTTTTCAAATCCGAATGCGGCAAACTCGAGTTGCAATTTTTCATCGATCCTCTTTTCCACCCTCTCGGCGAGTCCTTCCAAAGATCTGTTCAATTCTTGCTCAACGATCTCCCTCAGTTCGTTGGGTACATCAGTTTGGTTCAAGGACAACAAGAATTCATTCTTCTTCTCTCGTTCGTTCATGAAAGTGAATTTCACAATGGCTGATCCGACCCGTTCGCTCTGAACCGCTTGAAAGAAATCGTGCACGAACAGATAAGTCTCGAGTCGATCCAGCGCCGTTCGAACCGTTTCCAACACTCTCTGCTCGTAGAGTCGGATCACGGGGTTGCCGCGGAGAGGTTCATTCAACTTGCCCGCGTCGAGCTTCTCTATCCAAACGTTCAGTTCACGACGGATACTCTCCATTTCCGTTAAGTCCAGAATAGCTGTTTTTCCCTTTTTGAAGATCGTCACGGATCCAACGACGTCTGCGCAAGCCTTCTTCGCCGACTCCATGAACTTCGAGAATTCATCCCTGTGTTCTTCAGCTATTCTTGACGCGTATCGCGAGAGGATATCGATCTGCTCTATGGAAGAATTCGCTGCTTTTTCCACCAACTCAAGGTAGTTTCTTCGATCGAGGTACGCATCCTTTCCGTGCAGGTATAGAGCGAAGAATCTGCTGAAGAAAGTTTCCGCATCGGGGCTCTCGTTGAGCGCTTGTAACACTTCTTTCTGTTTCGTGCTCTTTCTCAAGGCGTTGGAGAAATCTTCGAACGAATCTTTGTCCAGTTTGCCGCGGAACAATCTTGCATCCTCGGGGAAAGAGATCGTAATCGTGCCTCTGTACACGGGATCGTCGTCTATCTGAATCCGTAACACGTTCTGCTCAGTCTCACTTTGGACGAGTACGAGCGCCTCTCTCAACGTCAAACCTTTCCAGTCCAGACCACCGATCGAACCTCGTGACACGTTGGTCTTCAGCTGCCAAGTCTTGGAAAAGTTCTTGCTCGTCCAGATCGGAGGCCAGCGCTCCACTTCACTGCGTGTCTTGAAAGACGTGGAGATCATCCATGCGAAGGGCATGAGCATCACCACGGCACCTATCGAGAGCAAGGTGTAGATCAGAAAACTGCCAAACGTGCGTTTCATCTTGCCCACCTCATGACACGTACTCCACAACGTTTCTACCTACCTTGAACTGGATCAACGTGAAGATGAGTATGATAGCGAACAGAACGTATGCAGCCGCGCACGCTATTCCCATTCTCTGCTGTACGTAGAATCTGTCGAAGACGTAATAGACCATCGTCAGACCGCTGTTGTTGTACGGACCGGGTAAGCCACTGTACAACACGTACACCTCGGTGAAAACCTTGAACGCGTTTATCAAAGAGACGATCAACAAGAAGAACGTGGTGGGACTGAGCAGAGGCCAAGTTATGTAGAGGAACTTCTGTCCGGCGTTGGCTCCGTCGACCTCCGCGGCTTCGTAGTAAGAACGATCGATGCTCTGAAGCCCTGCGAGAAAGATCACCGCGTCGTAGCCAACGGTTCTCCATATCGACACGATGGCGATGGTAGGAATCGTCCATCGTTCGTCTTTCAACCATGCGATCTTCTGAACGTTGAAGAAGGAGAGAAAATAATTCAGCAGACCATACGCGTCGTCAAAGATCCATCTCCACACGAGCGATATGGCCACGACGGAGGTCACAAACGGTATGAAATAAGCGGTTCTGAAGAATGTTCTGAGTTTGATGTTCGAGTTCAGCATCAACGCGATGCCGAGGGCCAAGCCAATCGTGATGGGAACGCTTAGCACAACATAGTAGAACGTGTTGAACATCGCTTTCACGAAGAGATTCTTGTCCCTACCTTCCAGCAGGAAATCAACAACGGTGTAGAAGCGTTCGTCAAAGGTGAGCATGAACGCCGTCAAACCCACGACGGCTGCGATCAAACCTGCAACGTGTTTGGAAAGATACTGTTTGGTCCTCAAAATCGCAACGATGAAAAACAACAGGCAAAGACCAAGGACGAAGGTTCGAGAGAGTGGCTCGCTGAGAGTGTAAAGAAGAATCGATGCGATCAGAAGAAACCAAGCTGTTCTATTCTTTCTCACAATACCATACACCGCAACGACGATACACATCGAAACGAAGATCAAAAAGCACGTCCAGAGAAAAGCCTCCGCGAAGCTGTGGTTCATCGGTGGAAAGAACCTGAAGATCTCTCTGTAGTTCTCGAATCCTGCAAAAACAGGATTTCTCATGTTCTTAAAATCCCATCTGAAGAAACTGAGAACGAACGAGAAGGCAACGGGCCAGAACACGAACGTGCCCAGGATCAAGAACGATGGCACGAGGAACAGATACGCCAACAACGCCTCGCGGACCTTTCTTTTCACAGTGCTCGCCTCACAAGATGTAGGAACTCAAATCTTCGTCTGCTGCTATGGCTCCAATCTTCTCCTTCACGTACTTCGCGTCGACGACGATTCTCTTTTCAGAAACATCGGGAGCCTCGAAAGCGATGTCTTCGAGCACTTTCTCCACGACCGTGTACAGCCTTCGCGCTCCAATGTTTTCGAGCCTCTGGTTGAGTTCGTATGCCATTCTTGCGATCTCCTCCACACCGTCTTCCGTGAAGATCAACTCGACGCCTTCAACCGCCAGCAAAGCTTGATACTGCTTAATGATCGCGTTCTCTGGCTCGGTGAGTATCTTCACGAAGTCTTTCTGGCTCAGCGGCGAAAG
>JAPYWY010000080.1 GCA_028276125.1 Pseudothermotoga sp. | reverse complement strand
CATGCTGGCCCAGTTTCCACCAAGACCGTATTCCTTGATCAATTTCATAACCGTGTTCATTGTCCAGACAACATCGTCTGCCGTGAGCCGTGTCCCGTCAGACCAAACTACATCCCGTCTGAGAGGTACCGTGTACACCCACAGGTTCCCTTCCTGTTCGATCTTTGGAAAATCCGCTGCAAGACTCGGAATCCAGTCGAACCTCACGTCGGAATAAGAGTACAGTGCTCCGTACCAAGTTCCGAGCACGTACGTGTTCCACACCGTGGCGTTTGGGCCGTAGTGGTTCCATGGGTTCAACGTCTTCGGTTCCTGCAACAGCGCCCAGTTGATCGTCTGTGCGAAGACTGAGAGCACAGCCAAGATGCTGACAAGTACCAACAGTTTCCTCATTCCCTCTACCTCCCTTCTTGGGTTTTGGCATCTCATATTATATACTACAAAAACCGTGACTTGAAAATTGTTTCAGCCGTTCCATCGTTCCCTTTTGTATTTTTCCAAAACATCCAGAACATAATCTATGTCTGCAGGAGTGTGGTCTGCGTTCACTTGGAACCTTATCGTTTCGTCACCCTTCGGTACAACAGGATAGTTCAAACCCGTGGCGAGCACCCCATGTTCGATCAGATAGTTCACCAAATCTGCCGTCCTTCTCGTGTCCCTCACCAGAAGGGGCACAATGGGATGTTCGCTCTCTATCGTTTCGTAACCCAGCCTGACCAAGCCCTCACGGAACCTCCTCGTTAGACCTCTCAAATAAGAAAGTCTTTCTCTTCCCTCCTGACTGTCCAAAATCTGCAACACCTTCAAGGCACAGGCAGCTTCGGCCGGTGTGATGGGATTGGAATAGATGTACGTGATCGCCTTCTCCCTGAGGTAGGTGATCAGTATTTCGCTCGAAACGACGTATCCTCCGTTGACACCGAAGGCTTTGCCCAATGTTCCGATCAGCAAGTCAGCCTTGCCATTAGTTACTTCCTCGCTGCCTCTTCCCGTCTGACCGAACGCCCCAACACCGTGTGAATCGTCAACGATGGTGACGATGTTCTGAGGGAAATGTCGATCGTACTTTTCGGCGAGGCTCTGTATCACGTTCAACGGGGCATAGTCTCCCCTCATGCTGAACACGCCGTCCGTGACGATGATCACTCTTTCAGCCTTACCGATGCATTGAACGATCTTTTCCTCGAGATCCTTCATATCGAGATGTTTGTAGATGAACCTTTCCTTGGGTCGTGCCAACCTCACCGCGTTTATGATGCAGTTGTGGTTCAGCTCATCACTGATGACTATCGTCTCTGGTGTCACGAGTGCGGCGATGACACCTATCACCGTCACATACGCGGCACTGTAGATCATCGCCTCTTCTCTCGCGTGAAACCTCGCGAGGGCTTTCTCGAGATCGCGGTGGGGTTGAAAAGTTCCACTTATGAACCTCACGGCACCCGGTCCAACACCGAACTTGCGTGCGGTTTCCTCCTCCACTTTTATGATGTCCTCCCTCAGAGACATCCCCAGATACGAGTTCGAGTTCATCCTTATGAACTCTTTGTTACCGAATCCCTTCAACAAATACCTTGGGCCCTTACCGTCGGACGGTTTCTTCACATCGACGACGATGAACTCCTTTCCCTTAGCTCTTCCCTCTCTCTTGAGCTGTTCCAGTTCGTCGAACAAAACGTTTTCCAATCTGTCGATCGCCACTTTTGTCGCCCCCTTCCATGGTCATTATACAATGTTTTGTTTTCGTGGCGGTTTGTTGTACACTGTGATTTGGAAGAGATAGAAAGGAGGATGAAAGATGAAGGCTTTGGTGAAGGCATCCATGGCGGAAGGTCTCGTGATGATGGAGGTACCAGACCCGGATGAACCAGGTCCGACGGAGGTTCTCATCAGGGTCAAAACGGCTTCCATATGTGGTTCTGACGTGCACATCTTCAAATGGGACAGCTGGGCGCAAAGCCGAATAAGACCACCGCTCATAATAGGGCACGAGTTCTCAGGCATCGTGGAGAAGGTTGGTGGAGCCGTCCAGACGGTGAAAGCCGGAGACTACGTCGCATGTGAAACGCACATACCTTGTCTGAGTTGTGCACAGTGCCGAACAAACAGGATGCATGTCTGTCGAGACATGAAGATACTCGGTGTTGATGTCAACGGGGCGTTCGCCGAGTACGTGAAGGTTCCTCAAACCGTGGTGTGGAAGTTGTCGAAAGAAATCGATCCAACCTTCGCATCGGTGATGGAACCCTTCGGAAACGCTGTTCACACAGCAACTGTCGAGGATCTAACGGGCAAAATCGTTCTCATCAGCGGTGTCGGACCCATAGGTGCCATGGCGATACAGGTAGCAAAGGCTTCCGGTGCAGCTCTCATAATCGCTTCAGAAATAAAGGAGTTCAGAAAATCTCTCGCGCTTATCAACGGTGCGGACATCGTGATAGATCCCACGAAGGAAGACCTCGAAAGCAGAGTGATGCAACTGACCGATGGAAACGGTGTCGACGTGTTCCTCGAGATGTCTGGGAGTGTGGAGGCTCTCAAGCAGGGCTTGAAGGTGACAACCAACGGTGGAGCCGTATCGATCCTTGGACTCTATGGAAGAGAAGTTCCAATCAACATCGATGAACTCATCACCTTCAAAGCCCTCAGACTCTTCGGCATCACGGGAAGAAAAATGTTCGAAACTTGGTATGTCGCGGACAGACTCTTGAAACACAAAAAAGTGGACCTTTCGAAGGTCGTCACGCACGTGATTGGATTCGATGAGTGGAAATACGGCTTTGAGCTGATGATGAGAGGCGAGTGCGGGAAAGTCGTGATGAAGCTCTGATCATTCGATCATCAAAAGGTACGGATAGTGTGGTTGACCTCCCTCTTGAACGTCTATCTGAGGATTGTCCATGACGTTCTTGAAAACGCTCTCCAAGATGGCCACACCATCGTCGCTGGCTTCTTGACCCTTGAAGATCGTGACGATCTCTCTTCCTCTCAGATCCAGTGCAAGCAACGCTCTGTGCAGCGCCTGCTTCAACGATTGGCCGTGTGCGATCAGCGCTTTACCCTTCAAGATCATGTACTCGCCTTTCTTGATCTTCGTACCGTTGTGCTTTGCGTCCCGGACAGCACGTGTGATGCTCAAAGCGATTATGTAACTTGCAGCTTCCTTGAACTTCGCCGTCAATGTTTCTTCCGATTCGTTCGGATCGAAGGCCATCATGGCCGAGATGCACTCTTGGACGGTGTTCGTAGGTATGAGTATGATTCTCTTGTCGTTGACTTGCTCCGCTGCCTGTTTCGCGGCCATGTGGATGTTGGGATTGTTCGGAAACACGAACACCACATCGGCGTTGACCCTCTCGATCGCGATCTTCAAATCCGCCGTGCTCGGGTTCATGGTCTGTCCACCCCGAACGATCTGGTCCACGCCGAGGTTCCTCAGTATCGTGCTGATACCCTGACCCGGTGAGACGGCGACAAAACCGTACTTTCTCCTCTGCTCGACTTGTTGCACGACGTGTTCGTGCTGCATTTTCATGTTGTCTATTTTCACTTTCAAGATCTCTCCGTACTTCAATGCCTCTTCTATGACCAAGCCGGGATTGTTGGTGTGCACGTGAGTTTTCAGAATGGCCGAGTCGTGCACCACGACGGCGGAATCTCCCATACTCTCGAGGAAACTCCTGAACTGTTCCACTTCCACATCGGAAAAGTTGTTCTCTCTCTTTATCATCACCTCTGTGCAGTACTGGAACGCCAATTCCTCGACTGGAAGTTCGACCGTCACCTCACCGCTCTTGCTCGTGAGCAGTTCCAAATTCGCTCGCTCTCCAAGCGCAGCGGCGTAGAAACCTTTGAATATGTAAAACAATCCTTTCGCGCCGGCGTCCACCACGTTCGCCTCTCTGAGCACTGGCAAAAGTCTCGGCGTTTCCCTCACCGCGTCCTCGGCGACTTGCACTATCCACCTCAAAACTTCTGGAAAATCCTGAAAGTTTGCAGCTTCTTCGGAACGTTCGACGATCCTCCTCAAAACCGTGAGTATCGTGCCTTCGACCGGTTTCATGACGGCCTTGTAAGCCACGTTCTTCGCTTCCCTGATCATGCCCAAGATGTCCTTGGGTTCTAAAGATTTCTTTTTCTCACAATAGATCGCAAAACCTCTGAAAATCTGAGAAAGAATCACTCCGGAGTTTCCGCGTGCTCCCATCAGCGTGCCGTTCTTTATTGCTTCCATAACCGAAGAAAGATCACTCTTCGTCAGTTGCTCCAAATACTTGCACCCTTCACGCATGGTCGCGAGCATGTTCGATCCAGTGTCACCATCGGGCACGGGAAAAACGTTGAGTGCGTTCAACTCATCCACATGGAGTGCGAGCTCCTCTGTCCCTTTCTCGAACGCAAGCTTCATGAATTTGCCGTTCGCCTTTGACAAGTCAGAGCACCCCCTCAACGAACTCCCGTTACGTGCACGTTGACCTCAACATCCTCGCAACCACCGACATTGTGCATGACGTGAGACACGTTTTCCATGATGTTTTTGGCCACTTCGGTGACCTTCACGCCGTACTCCACCTCTATGTAGATGTCCACCACGACCTTCCCGTTGTCGTGTTCCTCAACTTTGATACGCTCTTCTTCCTTTTCACCGAAGAGTTTTCCGAAAAAGCTGTCGGAAGAGATGTTCACAGGTCCATAGCTCTGAAGTGTAGCTATGTACGCGAGCTTCTTGAGTGCCTTCAAGCTCACTTCAAGATCTCCATATTCCAACTTGAGCACCATACGTTCCTACCTCCTTTCGCAAGAATGATACCACACGGTCGCGAATGCTCTCTGGATCAAGTTTTTGCAGTTTCAAAAGCTCTTCTCTGCCTCCGTGAGGTACGAACTCATCTTCGATCCCCATGAGAAGAACTCTCCTGACCAAGCCCTTGTCGTTCAAGAATTTCAAGACAGATTCTCCAAAACCTCCACTGATCACAGCTTCTTCCACGGTGACGATCAGCTCGTGCGTTTCGGCGATCCTCAACAGTGTTTCTTCATCCAAAGGTTTGACGCACCGTACATGAACAACCGTGGCATCCAAACCTGCACCGAGAACGTTTTGTACCATCGTCCCAACGGCAAGAACAGCCACATCTTTTCCCGCCTTGACGATTTCCCAGCGGAAAGGATCGATCAATCGCGATTGGTTCCAAAGTTCTTCAAAACTCCCTGGCTCCATCTGCTTCGGGTACCTGATCGCCACAGTCCCTTTCACGTTCGTTTCGACCACGGATCTCAACACGTCCACGAGATCTTGAAGACTGCGCGGGGCAAATATCTTACTGTTCGGGACCGTTCTGAACAGAGCGATATCGAAAACTCCATGATGCGTCGGGCCATCCTCACCGACCAACCCTGCACGATCGATGGCGAAGAGCACGTTCAGATTTTGAAGGGCCACGTCGTGAACGATCTGATCGTACGCACGTTGCAGAAAGGTCGAATAGATAGCCACGACTGGTTTCATACCAACGCTCGCGAGCCCCGCAGCAAAGGTCACGCATGACTGTTCAGTGATGCCCAGGTCCACGAACCTGTCGGGTAAGGCTTCTGAAAACTTCCTCAGTCCAGTCCCATCTGGCATGGCAGCCGTTATCGCGAACAACTTTTCGTCGCCTTGTGCCAGTCTCAACAGAGTTTCCCCGAAGACTTCACTGTAGGAAAGCCAACCTTCTTTGGCAACGGGTTCTCCCGAATCTGGATCGAACTTCGGTGAGCTGTGGAAGAAAACGCAATTCTGTTCCGCCGGTTTGTAACCTCTACCTTTTTTCGTGACGACGTGCATCACGACAGGATAATCGTAATCTCTTATCCTTTCGAATATCTCCACGAGAAGCTTCAGATCGTGACCGTCCACCGGCCCGATGTGCTTCAAACCCAGTGCCTCGAAGAAATCCACACCTTGGATGAACTGTTTCAGGCTTTCTCTGAGTCTTTTCAACTCTTCTTCCAGATTTTTCCCCACGGAAGAAACCGAAAGCGCCCTTTTAACCAGATTTTTGAAGGTGAGGTAAGCTTGGTTCGTGCGAAACCTCGCGAAGGCCTCCGAAAGCGCCCCCACGTTCTGAGAGATGGACATGCCGTTGTCGTTGAGCACGATCTTCAATTTCGAATTCAAACTCTTCAACTGGTTCAGACTCTCGAGCGTTTCTCCGTTCGTCAAAGCACCGTCACCCAGAACAACCACGACGTTTCTTTTCTGCCCGAGGAGATTCAATCCCTTCTCTATTCCCAACGCCGCAGCCACTGCCGTACCCGCATGCCCTGCACCGAACCTGTCCAGCGGACTTTCTTTTATGGAGTTGAAACCGCTTATGCCCCCAAGCTTCCTCAACGTTGAGAACTCGTTCCATCTGTAAGTCAAGAGCTTGTGCGCGTAGCACTGGTGGGATGTGTCCCAAACGATCACGTCTTGTCTCGGATCGAACACTTTGTAGAGTGCCAACGTGAGCTCAACAACACCAAGGTTGGAAGCTAAATGTCCACCGTTCCGTGAAACGACCTCGATGATCCTCTTCCTTATCAAATCGGCGAATCTTTCTAAATCCTCAATCTTCGCGTCCTTCAGCTGATCTATCGTCACCATCCGTCTTCACCTCGCTTTGGTGCAACTGTGCGTACAGATCTTCAACTTCGATCCTTGCTTTGTTCAATGCCTCTTGAAGCTTCTTGTACGTCTCGATGCCCTTCCTGTAGAGTTCGAGCGATTCATCCAAAGTGAGCTTCTGAGAGTTCAAAAGTTCAACGATCTTCTCCAGCTCGTTCATCAAATCCTCTATCTTCATCCACTATCACCCTAACCGATCCATCGTGGAATCTTATCACGATCACATCTTTCTTGGACAACTGGCTTTTCGATGTCACCCTGACACCATCCTTTTCCACGACCGCGTAACCTCTCTTGAGCTCAGAGATCGGATCCAGAAGGTTCAGTTTGGCACCCATCAACTCCATCCTTCGGTTCAAAGAATCGATCTTTTCGTCGATCGCAGATTTCATCTCCTCGAGCCTTTGCTGCGAAAGCTTTCTGAAATCTTCCAACGAGCCGAACACACTACTCTTCATTTTGAGCAGCAGCTCTTTGCTGTGTTCATCGACGCCGTTCCAAGTTCTCAGCACGTTAGCGAAACAAAACTCCAACGACTGTCGTAGGTTGCTCATGACGTCTCGTATGTCGGGTACCGCATGCTGCGCAGCCGCGGTCGGTGTGTGGGCAGCCACGTCGGCCACCAGATCAACGAGCACCGTGTCGATCTGGTGTCCCACTCCCGTGATCACAGGGTGT
>JAPYWY010000079.1 GCA_028276125.1 Pseudothermotoga sp. | reverse complement strand
TCACCAGCCAGCTGGAGTTTGACTGGAACAGGGTGCAGATCAAAGACGAGATGGGCTTTTTGACGCAGGTCAAGGCGCAGAACAAGATTTTCGAAGTGCTAAAGCCACTACCAACGTTAGAAAACATCTTCTACAGTTCAACGAATTTCGATCCTTCACAAGGCTATCGACTGGTCATCAACAACACACAGATACACATCGATCCAGCGATCGATACGTTACAAAGCTTAGTGAATAAGATCAACAGTGTCAACACTGGACTGATCGCGGATCTGACGCCACAGAATGCTTTCGTGTTGCGCGCTGGTCGGAGCTTCGAGTTCGACCTGAGAAGTTTCAACATAACCGGCCCAAAAGGTTTGTTCGAGGCACTGGGCTTGATAGACACAAACGGTGATCCAACAGATTTTGACGCCGACTGGAACGAGGAATACAGTCTCATCTCCAGGAGCGATGATTTCAGCAGTTTGCGCTCGAAACTCAACGTGAGTGAACTGTTCACGATAAACAGAAGAGAGAGGACGGAACCATTTTATTTCGTTCCCAGTTGGGACGTATCGAGTGTTTTGAAGGCGAACGCCGAGGCGCTCGCGGTTGACCTTGGCAAGGTTCTGCCCAACAACCTTTGGAACGCCAGTTCCATACTTCCGATCGGATCGAGCAACGTGGACATAGTCAAGTACATGCGTGATGCAAAGTACGAGAAATTGCTCGCCGACGGTAAGGAGAGCTTCTTCGAGTACTTCGGCGGGGTTATAGCTGAGCTGGGAGTAGAGTCAGAAACGGCACAAAAGATGAGAGACAACAGTGAAGCTCTGAAGTTGGAGATAGATCAAGAACGCGAGAGAGTCAAAGGTGTTTCGTTGGACGAAGAGATGGCAAACATGATCAAATACCAACATGCGTTCGCTGCGGCCGCACGCGTGATCACGGCCGTTGACGAGATGATCGGTAGGGTGATCGACAAACTCGGTGTGGTGGGTAGGTGATGACATGAGGGTTACCGACAGGATGACGAGTGAAAGAGTTCTGTACAACATTCAGAAGACCATTACACAGATCGCGAAGTTGCACGATGAGATCTCTTCTGGTTCAAAGGTGAGATATCCCAGCGACGACGCAGTTCTGGCGACAAGATCATCGAACCTCGATAGCAGGCTGCGCGAACTGCAGCAGTACGAACGCAACGTGAACTACGTACAGAACTTGGTGAAGGGTTACGATACCTCGATCCGGCAGGTGAGTGAACTCTATCAAAGGCTCAGAGAATTGCTCGTTCAAGCATCGAACGGAACTCTCATGGCGGATCAAAGGCAAGCCATCGCTGAAGAAATCAAGCGCATCAAGCAACAGCTGATTCAGATCGCGAACACACAGGTCGGTTCGGACTACATCTTTGCGGGCTTGGATGGCAGTAAACCTCCGGTGAACGAAGAAGGAGAAATAGCTGTTAGACCAGACGCACTGAAGAGCAGGACGACGATGGTGCTCGGTTATCCTCTGGAGTTCGGGATCAGCGTCAAGGATCTCTTCGTGACCGATGGGAACCAGAGCGTTTTCAGCCTGATCGACATGTCTTTGAAGGCGCTCGAGAGGAACGATGCGAAATTTCTGAGCAACGTGGCCCTCGCGGGGGTGAACTATCTGGAAAAGTCTGTGTCGGAGAACCTTGCAAAGGTCGGGGCGGTACAAAGGATGGTTGAAGCCGCGACGAACAGGATCGTGGATCTGAACAATTTCATGACGGAACATCTGTCCAAAGAGCGCGACGTGGACATCACCGAAGCGGTCACGAAGCTTTCGATGAAGCAGGCCGTGCTCAACGCAGCGCTGAAATCGGCGGCGAACCTTCTGAGGAACACGTTGGTGGATTACATCTCTTAGGGGTGAGACGATGCTCTGTGAAACGAAGGTCGGAGAGGTAGAGGTCAGCGAATCGAAAATCCTTCTATTCGAACGAGGTATCCCGGGTTTTGAACATCTTCGCAAATTCACCATCGTCGAGTTGGAACAGACCAGGCCCTTTTGCTGGCTCGTTTCACTCGAGGATCCGAACGTGGCTTTGCCCGTTGTCAATCCTTGGCTCGTGAGGGTGGATTACTCTTTCGAGCTCAGCGAGGCGGACAGGGAAGAACTCAAGCTTGAAAGTTCCGACGAGATAGATGTCTGGGTGGTGGTCACGATACCTGCCGATGTGCCCGGCGAAGCGACCGTGAACCTCTTTGCCCCCATTGTGGTCAACAAGAGTAGGAATCTGGCAAAACAGGTTCTTCTCGAGGGGAGCGAGTACAAACTCAGGCACAGGATCAGCGAGGAACTCCAAAGGAGCAATGAGATCCTCAAAAAGATGCAGAAGGAGTGAGACTGCATGCTCGTTCTCACCAGAAAGTTGGGGGAAAGCTTCATAATCGGAGATGACATCGAGGTGGTGGTACTCAAGATAGAAGGCTCAGAGGTGAAGATAGGTATCTCCGCTCCCAGACATGTTAAAATATACAGGACGGAGATATACAAAAAGATCGTCGAGGAGAACTTGAGGGCGTCGAGTGTTAGCGTCGATTCGTTGAAGGGGGTCAAAGTGATTGATCAAGATAGACGAGGGACTGATCAAACACCTTGAGAGCCTTGCAAGATTACAATTGAGCGATGAACAGCGCAAATCGATCGAGAAGGACATGCGCGAGATACTCTCCTACATGGAGTTGCTGAACGAGGTGGATGTGAGCGGTGTCGAGCCAATGTACACTCCCATAGAATCCAGCGCCCAACTCAGATGCGACGAGGTCAAGCCCTTCGAAGACGTTGAAGCCATAAAGATGAACTTTCCCAAGCGAAAAGATGGGCACATCGTTGTGCCGGGAATACATGCTTGAACTGGAAGGAAGCTGAAGAGGCTGCCGCAAGGTTTCTCAAGAGGAAGGGTTACAGGATAATCGAGCGCAATTACAGAACGCGTTTCGGCGAGATAGACATAGTGGCGAGGTACGGTGGGTACCTCGTTTTTGTTGAAGTTAAGAGCGGAAAGAGTGAGTTCTTTCCAAGAACACGCGTGGATCTTTCGAAAGTCAAAAAGATAGAGCTTGCGGCCAACGAGTACTTGCTCGAACGCAAGGTCAAGTACGAAGCTCTACGTATCGATGTCGTCGAAGTCAGCGAGAAAGGTATCGAACACATCGAAGGTGTGCAGTTCTGAGGAGGTCCTACACCATGGAGCTCATCGCGGTGAACAAGAAGGCGAGAGATTACGACATCATAGAGACCTACGAGGCGGGTATAGAGCTGAAAGGAACGGAAGTGAAATCCTTGAGGGAGAAGAACGTTTCCTTCAAGGATGCTTTCTGCCGTGTGAAGGATGGAGAAATATACCTGTTGAACCTGCACATCAGTCCTTACAAGCACGCGAGTCATTTCAACCACGATCCTGAAAGGCCAAGAAGGTTGTTGCTGCACAAGCGACAGATAAAGCGATTGGCTGGTAGACTCAGTGCCGGTGGCTTCACCCTGATACCCACGAAACTTTACTTCAACGACAAGGGTATTGCGAAGGTCGAAATAGCACTCGCGAAGGGCAAGAGGAAGTACGATAAGCGTGAGGAGATAAAAGAGAGGGAACTCCAAAGGAAGATGAAAGAATACATGAAGTACAAAGGAAGATGAAGCGTTGGAACTTTCTATCAACAGGGACAACGCGTACGGAAGGTTGGACAAGTTTCTGAGAAAACAACTCAAGAACGTGCCTCTTTCGGAGATATACAAACTGTTGAGAACTGGAAAGATCAGCGTGAACGGGAAGATCATCAGAGATCCCGCTTATGAACTCGAACCGGGCGACAACGTACGCATCGACGAAGATCTGTCGAGGTACTCCCGGCAAACCACGCCGGTGAGGCCTGTCCCACTGAAACTCGACATCATTTACGAAGACGAAGACATACTCGCACTGAACAAGAAGGCTGGCATCGCGTTGCACCCCGGAGACAGGACCGTGGGCACCACGCTCATACACGGTCTCATGTTCTATGGCAAGCAGAAAGGTTTCACGCCGCGTTTGGTGCACAGACTCGATAGAGACACGTCCGGGGTCCTTTTGGTCGCAAAGAACAACAGAAGCGCGAGGATCCTCAGCCACATGTTCAGAGAACGATTGCTCGACAAAGAGTACATCGCACTCGTCGCAGGTCGACTTTCTGGGCATGGAAGGATAGAACTACCCATTGATGGACTTGAAGCCGTCAGTGAATACGAAGTTTTGGAGAACTTCAAAGAAGTTACGTTGGTCCGCGTGATCCTCCACACAGGAAGAACCCATCAGATCAGAAGGCATTTCGCCGCCGTGGGAAATCCCGTCGTTGGAGACACGATCTACGGGAACAAGGATGTGAACCGCCGGTTCAAAGACGCATTCGGACTCAAAAGACAGTTTCTGCATTGTTTGAGAATCAGTTTCATGCATCCAACCAGACCTGAGAAGATCAACCTGAAGGCACCGTTGCCCGAAGAACTGGAGGAAGTGCTCGAAAGGTTGAGAACATGAAGTGGTCGATCGTCCTCTTGATCGTTTCGTGCCATTGTCTTGGCGCACAGTTGCTCATCAACACTTTCGACATGAGCGCGTATTTGTTCACGGATGGCGAACGATTACAATTCAAAGCCCACTGTCCAGTGGACATGAGATTGATGGACGAGATCGTGGACCTCTACGAGCCGGTCAACCTCACCGTAAGGTACATCCCCATGCCCGATGTGCCCCTGCTGATAAGCCAGCAGGGTTTCACCATCGCCACGAAGATGGCGGACATCGTGATACCCGAAGAAATGTTCGTAAGGCTCTCAGAAATGGTGAAATCGAACCAAAAGGTGACGCTCGTCGTGGACAGATATCCCATAGAGATCTACCCAGACAGGATAAGGGTGGTAGAACCTGTCGGTAAGGAAAAGATCGAGTTCTTCTTGAGTCACTTCTTCGAAAAAGTTCCTAAGGTCTTGGGAATCGGAGAACACAAGTTGCAAAAGGTCAGCACCTATCAGCTCGTGGTTTCTTGTTTTCCTGGATTGGGTGGCATCTTGATGGCGATCTTCGAAGATGAGCCCTCCGATCTGACCTTCATCGAAGCTGAGCGTCAAACGAAGGGACTCTGCATAGCCTTACCACCTGGGGAGCATACCGTTGAGATCGTCTCTTCGAGCGATGCGACCCAGTTGACGTTGAACCTTCCAGATTGGACGGTGAGGCTCGAAAGTGAAGAAGTTGAACTTGGAACGACCCGTGAAGAAACGTTGTTTTTTCCATCCGGTTTGCAACCCGACGAACGCTTCCTGTACCCAGGAAGGTATGTGGCGCTGCAGTTCCACGATGGAGGACTCATCGTTCGTGATCTTCGCGTGAAGGACACGTTGCCACCGAAGTTGACGATGAGCGTGAGATGGCTGGATTCGATGTGTCAAATTCAGTTGGATGGGGAAGATTTTTCACCTTTCGAGACCTTTTTCTACGTTGATGGAGAGAAGCTGAACATGCAAAGGGGTGTTCTGAGACTCAGCTCTGAAAAGCACATTTTGATCGGTGTGGCGAGGGACACGTTTGAGAACGTCGCCTACACCATCAAAATCCTAGAAAGACCAGCGGAGATGCTCGTGTTTTCACAAGAGAAAGTCATAAACGTCGGGGGTTTCAGGTTCTCATCACCGTACTTGAAATGGCAGGTCTTCGATGCATCTTCCATCGAGGTGAAGGTGAATGAAAGAACCTTCCGGATTGAAAAAGATCGCTGAAATTGCCTTCTTCGTTTCGACACTGGTGTGCTTGGTGATCTTCGTGCCGAGCAGGTTCGTGACCGACAAGAGAGATCTTGCCTACACCGTGGGATTCTCGATCGACGATGATAGGATCTTGCTTCCGTCTGGAAAGATCGTTTACATCATAGATCCATCGGAACAGATCGAGCCAGGCATGGAGTATGTGACGTTCAGGGGAGATTTCAGCGGTTACGATCCAAAAGCGTACGCGGATCAGGCAGACCAGTACGGTGTGTGGATCGGTATGCTCGAGTTCAACGACAGTACCAATTTTGTGAAGAAGATCGTATCGATGAGGAAGCAACCTGAGAAATTCTTCAGAATACACACCATCCGGCAGGAAGAAGTCGAGAAGATGAAACTCACCGATTCGATGATCTACTACAGGTTCAGACGGGCAATACTGGAGCGAAGTATCGACATGATCTGGATCCAACCACTGGAAAACGTGAACGTGGAAGCGATACTCAGAAGGATAGCGAAACAGTTTGGCAAACCCAAAGCGGTTCCTTCGCCGAACAGTAGCCCGTTCAATTTTCAGTGGCTCGCTTTTCTGTCGATGGTTCTGCTCCTGTTCTCAAGAAGACCGTTGATTGGGCTTTTTACTGCACCTCTTTGGTTTTGGAATTCCTCGATCGCCGTCTCGATCGTTTCCATACTCGCAACCGTCCTTCTCTACTCTCACAGAAAAAAACATCTTTTACCCATGTTCTATCTGATGCTCGGTCTACTCACGAACGCGGCACTCTGGGATTTCTGGCACGTGAACGATCTTGACGTGTACAGAGGTGTCAAGCTTTCTATTTCGCTTCTGCCATTGTTTGTGTTGATGAAGAGCGTCATCAGAGAATGGAAATGGCTCAAAAAATACTGGTTACTCGGTGTCGCGGTGATGGCAGGCTCGGGTTTTTACTATCTGTCGCGTTCCGGGAACACGGCCTTCGTCGCTTACTTTGAAAGGCAGTTCCGTGATGTGCTCGAAGGCTTGCTCTGGGTGAGACCGAGGTTCAAGGAGATCGTGGGTTATCCTGCGTTCGCTCTGTGGTTGAGCTTTCCAAACTTCAAATGGTCCTTTGTCTTCGAATTGCTCGCGAGTGTTGCGCTGGTTTCCACCTTCAACACCTTTTGTCACATAAAGACACCGTTGATGGTCTCCCTCTATAGATCCATCTTCTCCATCGCGGTAGGGTACGCAGCGTTGTTCGTGATTGCAAGGGTGAAGGAACGTGCGACTCGACGTGTATGATCCAAGCTTCCTGACGAGACTCAGAATCCTGCAGATAAGAAGGAAAAACCAGCTGGAGCGTCTGCGCCGGTTTCGAGATGAAGACGAGGCTGGGATTCTCTTTTTGAGGAACTCGCTGGGGCCGATCAGATTCGCACAAGTTTCTGAGAAACTCCTGAAATCGTTGCGATCACTCGTTTATGATCGTGGAGCAATGATCGATAAGCTCAAAAGGTTCGCAATGGTCAACGACTCGATCGAGATCGCTGGGCTGGAACCTTTCTTTTGGTTGAGGCCGAGACAGTTTCCCCCGCCTTCAGACGAGTTGATGCAACTCGTGAGCGCAAGGGACGTTTT
>JAPYWY010000077.1 GCA_028276125.1 Pseudothermotoga sp. | reverse complement strand
AAACAGAACTCCGTTTCTGTTGCAGGGTACAAAGGCGTTCGGTAATCTGGTGAAGTTCTCGAAATCCTTCGTCATTCCAACTCCTATCGTTGGCCCGTGATCGTCCGTGCAGAAGGTTATGTAATAAACATCCTCTATCTTCACCAACCTCGGATCGTATGCGTAGATGACGGGGAAATCTCGACCATTGAGATCTCTCCACTGGATGGGTTCTTCATCTATCTTCCAATCGATCCCATCCTCACTCCAACCGACGTGCAGGAAAGGCTTTGTGTTCTTGTGATCGACTCTGAAGATTCCCACAAACTTACCGTCGTAGGGCAACACTGCGGAATTGAAAACACGTGCACCCTTCTTGATGGGGTTCCTCTTGGTTATTGGGTTTTTGCTGTATCTCCAAAGTACACCCTCAAAACCCTCTGGCCTCTCTTCCCACGGCATGGACAAAAGTTCTTCACAACAGATCTTCAAATTGTCCACCCCCGAATATTCTACCTTGCGAGGCTGGAAAAACGAAAGCCGCCCAATGGCGGCGAACAAGTTTCATGATTTCAATAACTCGGTGGGCTGACGACCCACACACCGATCGCTGTGACTTTGCCCACGTTCTTCCACCTGTGCGGCACCGTGGAGGGATAGGTTATGCTGTCGCCCTCGTTCAGCACGATCTTTTTGTCCCCGAGCGTTATCTCCACCGTGCCTTGGATCACGATGCCAGACTCGATGCCCTCGTGTGCATAGAACGAATCGCCGCTGTCACAGCCCGGTTCGAGGTAGGATATGAACATCGAATAAGCCTTGTTCTTAGCCGAGATGAGTTCGTAGGTTAAACCCGGTCGCACTATGACTTTGCGCCGTTCATTCTTCCTCACCACGCCTTTGAGTGCCTGCTCGCCCACCTCTTGCTCGACGAGCGAAATGATCGTTTCTCCGAGCGCTGAGAGTATCCTTTTCAGTGTGCTCAGAGAGGGTGACACTCTCCCGTGCTCGATCTGACTGATCAAACCGGGAGTGACTCCCGCAAGGCTTGCAAGTTCTCTCACCGTCATCTGCTTGGCCTGCCTGAGCGCCCTTATCTTTTGACCTATGTTGTCGAGTTCTTCGCCCATCGGCTCTATTCCCCCATCACCAAACGTGTGAAGTCACCGTAGAGTTTCTGCAATCTCTCGAACTCAGCCTCATCGTAGAACTTGATTTGTCTTCGACCGAAGTACTTGGCGACCTCAACGCAGAAACGGGCTGCGAGTTCTATATCGACCTCGTGCGAAGCCCCGGTAGCGCAACCAGCCACGGGTACCTCTGTCGTTATCGCCACCCCTACGACTGGCGCATTTGGCGCAACGGTACAAGGTTGCATGATGCTGTTTATGTGGTACACGCCGTTGTCGTAAGGTGTTATGTCTTGCATCGTGATTGGGAGCACGAAAGGTACCGTACCACATACCCTTTCGTAGATGTCCAACAAGTCTTCCGACACTCTTAGTATATAACCTCTTAACACAGTTGGTGAAATTGCAAAACCTTTTTTCTTGGCGATCCTGTTTCCCTTCGTCGTATCGATCGATAGGATCGCATCGACGGGTCTGTTAAGCATGAGCTGCAACGCTTCCTTTACACCAATCGGCGAATCCATGAACGGCACGGGTTTGTGTTCTTTGGTCGGGGCATCCGGACAAACGTGCGTGGTGACGAAAACGGTTCCCACGAGCTCTTCACCTTTTTTCTTCATCTGGGCGAGTTTCAGCGCGCAGGCCAGTGCGGCGATCGCTCCATCCGCATCGCTCACCAATCCCACCATCTCTGGCCTTGCACCAACTCCACCCAGTTGACCAACTATGCCCAGAACTGGTGCTGAAGAATCTCTTCCAGAGATCGTGATTCTCACGATGTCCGTCTTGCCACGGGATGTTCTGACAGTCTCGTACTCCGCATGTACACCTTCGAAATCTTTGAACAAATCACACACCTTTCGACCATCTGCGCTTGGATCGTCCAAAAGCTCCATCACCGCAAGAACTTGCGCCAACATGTTCACACCTCCGTGTAGAGATGGCATCTCACCTTTCGACCTCTGAAGTCTGTTAACGGTGGTCTTTCATTGCATTTTTCGAAGGCGAAGTCACACCTCGTTTTGAAGGGGCACCCTTTTGGTGGATTCAGTGGACTCGGTATCTCACCCTTGAGCGAGAAATCCTTCAGATTGTCAGTCCCAACGGCGGGGATGGCCGCCACGAGCGCTTTCGTGTAGGGATGCATGGGCTCTTGGATTATTCTCTCCGTTTGTCCCATCTCCATGATTTGGCCGAGGTACATCACCATAGTGTAATCCGAGAGGTGATAAACGATCTTCAGATCGTGCGTGATGAGAATGTAGGTCAAAGAGAACTCTCTCTTGAGTTCCATCAAGAGGTTCAGTATCTGTGCCTGGACCGAGACGTCTAAAGCTGAGGTAGGCTCATCCAAGATGAGCAGTTTGGGCTTCAAAACCAGACATCTCGCTATGGCTACTCTCTGTTTTTGTCCACCACTCAGTTGGTGAGGATACTTCGAGAGTACATCCTCGGTCAAACCTACAGCCTTCAAAGTTTCGATTACGAGCCGTCTCCTCTCTTCTTTGTTACCGATCCTATGTATCCTCAAACCTTCTTCTATGCTGAACAGAACCGTCTTTCGTGGGTCGAGTGAACTGTCTGGGTCCTGGAAGACCATCTGTATCTCTCGATGACCCGATCCCTTCAGGGGTGTTCCCATGAACTGGATCGAGCCCGTTGTGGGTTTGTGTATACCGCAAAGGATTCGCGCAATGGTCGATTTTCCAGAACCACTCTCACCGACGATGCTGAAAACGGTGTTTTCTTCTACGGTGAACGAAACGTCCTGAACAGCCCTCAAGAACTTGACAGGTCTTCCAAACACATCAAACTCGACGGGAAATTCTTTTGAGAGGTTTTCAACTCTCAGCATCGTTCAGATCCCAGCCTTCTCATACAACCAGCACTTGACGATCCTGTCCTTCATTTGAACTTCATCTGGTTCGTGTTGAGTGCATATTTCCAATTTCTTGTTGCACCTTGGGTGAAACCGACAACCCGTTGGTGGGTCGAGCAAGCTCGGCACGTTCCCTTCGATCGAGCGCAATTTCGATCCTTTTTTCTTCAAATCCGGCACCGAGGCGATCAACCCTTGAGTGTAAGGGTGCAAGGGATCTTCGAAGAGTTGTTTCACCGGCGATATTTCACAGATCTTTCCCGCGTACATCACGATGATCCTGTCAGCTATCTGAGACACAACGCTCAAATCGTGGCTTATGAACAGTATCGAAGTCCTCGAACTGGACTTCAACTGCTTGAACAAACGCATGATCTGGGCTTGGATGGTGACGTCCAGAGCCGTGGTGGGTTCGTCGGCGATGAGCAGTTTTGGCTCACACAGCATTGCCATGGCGATCATTGCCCTCTGCCTCATGCCCCCACTGTACTCGAAAGGATACCTCTCGAGCATCTTCTCTGCTTCGGGGATCCCAAGTTTTGTCATCGTTTCTATGACCCTCTTTCTGGCCTCCTCTTTGCTCATCTTGAAGTTCTCTTCCAGCACTTCACAAAGTTGTTGACCTATCTTCATGTTGGGGTTCAGGGAATTGAGAGGGTTTTGGAACACCATGCTCATCTTCTTTCCCCTGGGATGGTCGTTTCCTGAGGTTATGTCGACACCATCGAAGAGGATTCTGCCTCTTGCGACTCTCGCGTTTTTGGGCAGCAGGCCCATGATAGCCAAGGCTGTCACGCTCTTTCCGGAGCCGCTCTCACCGACGAGACCCACGCACTCACCTTCGAACACGCTGAAAGTAACTCCATCAGGAACATAGAACTTTCCGAGCCTGGTTTTGAATTCAACCGCGAGATCCTCAACGAGCAGGAGGGGATTCAAAACTCCCTCCTCCTTTCTTGAAAGTACTGCTTCACCTCTTGCAATAGCCTCTCGTCCGTCGCGAGATCGTACACGGTGAACGCGAGTGCCTTTGTTGCCCTCAGCATCGCTTGGTAACCCTCGGGTGAGTTTGCCGCCTTTGCGAATTCTCTCGTGTGCGTCGGTATCGGTTTGCCGTTCGTGATGTTTATGTACGCGTGGATTGCAGCTACGACGTGGCTCACTTCTCCCATGTCAGTCGATCCAACTCCTTGTTCGTACGTTCGCGGTACAACTTCTTCACCCACGAGCCTATAGTTCTCTTCCAGTTTCTTGGCGAGCGGTACGTTGACGTACACTTCCAACATCTCTTCCTCACGAGCCACGTTGGCCTTGCAGTCGGCCATGTCACCTGCAGCTTTGACGAGAGTGAAGAACCTCTGTTCAAGACTTTCAAGTTGTTCAACCCGCAACGCCCTGATGCCGATCTCCGCACTCGTGTATTCCGGTATGGTGTTGAAAGATTGACCTCCGTTCGTTATGATCCCGTGGATCCTGACTTTCTCCGGAAGTTGCTGTCTCCAAAGACCAATAGCGTTGAACAAGAGAATCATCGCGTCCAAAGCGTTCTTACCACTGACAGGATCTGCAGCAGCGTGAGCTGAACGCCCAAAGAATTCCACTTTGTAGCGACGTATCGCGTAGGATATATCGAAGCCCGTACTCATGGAAGCTGGATGTATCATCATAGCAACATCGACATCTTTAAACACCCCTGCCTTTATGAGATCCTTTTTCCCCGCTCCCCTTTCCTCCGCGGGGCAACCTACCACCACCAACGTGAACTGCAAATCTTGCAAAGCCTTCTTGAGAGCTACCGCGGCCCCACAACTCATGACACCTATCATGTTGTGCCCGCACGCGTGGCCTATTTCAGGCAACGCGTCGTACTCTGCGAGCAATGCGATCTTTGGCCTTCCCTTTCCTGTTTCTGCCAAGAACGCGGTGCTCAAGCCCGCGACGTTTCTTGTGACCGAAAAGCCGTTTTCCTCCAAGAAGTTCGCGAGCAATCTGGAAGACTCCTTCTCCTCGTAAGAGAGTTCGGCGAGCTCGAAGATCTTTTTCGCCAAATCGATGAGCTGTTCTTCCATTGAATCCAGTGCTTGTGCGATCTTTTCTTTCATATTCTTTCCCCCTCAGCTCTTCAGTCTTGGATCGAGCAAGTCCCTCAACCCGTCACCGAGCACGTTGAAGCCAAGACACGTGAACAATATCGCGAGCCCCGGGAACAACGCCATGTGTGGGGCAGTTTGCAGGTAGTTCTTCGCCTCAGCTAACATGCTACCCCAAGAGGGTGTAGGTGGTTGAATCCCCAAGCCCAGGAAACTCAAAGTCGCCTCACTTATCACCGCACCGGCAAAGTTAAGCGAGCTGTAGACGATCAACACAGGGACGATGTTGGGCAAAATGTGATGAAAGATGATCCAAAGGTGTGAAGCTCCCAAGGCCCGAGCGGCCAACACAAATTCTTCGTTTTTGACGTTCAAAACGGCACTCCTAACTATCCTCGAAAAACTCGGTACCATGACTATACCTATCGCCAACATTGCATTGAACAAACCCGCCCCGAGCACTGCCATCATGGCGATGGCCAAGAGTACGTACGGAAAAGACAACAAGGCATCCATAAAACGCATGATCAGTGCGTCGAAGAATCCACCAAAATAACCTGCAACTATGCCGAGCGCAGTCCCGATCATCGCGCCTATACCAACAGCAATGACTCCAACAACGAGCGAGATGCGACTACCGTAGACCAACCTCGAGAATATGTCCCTACCGTAGTCGTCGGTACCGAGGATATGCCCACCTTCGCCAGGTTTGGCGAAGATGTAGAAAAAGTCCATTTCATCGACTTCGTGCGTGGCGATGAGAGGTGCGAAGATGGCAAAGAAGACATTCAAAAGAACGATTATAAGTCCGAACAGAATCTGTTTGTTCAATCTCACCTCAGACACCCCTGTAGGTCTGCCTGATCTTCGGATTTATGAAAGCATAGGCTATATCGACTGCCAGATTGACGAAGATGTACAAAATTGCAGTGAAGAGAACTTCTCCTTGCACGAGCATGTAGTCACGTCTGAATATCCCATCGACCATGAGTTTTCCAAGTCCTGGCAACGCGAACACGGTCTCGGTCAAGACGGCACCTGCGAGCAGATTCCCCAACTGCAAACCTATGACAGTTATGACTGGTACGAGTGCGTTCCTCAACGCATGCCTGTAGAGGATCAAACTTCTTCTTATACCTTTGGCGTAAGCGGTTCTTATGTAGTCTTGGTTCAAAACTTCCAACATGCTCGAACGCGTGAAGCGCGCGATCGTTCCAGTCGAAAGAATTCCGAGTGCGAGCGATGGCAGAATGAAATGACTCACGACGTCCCACAGTCCCTTGGTCGGATCGCCCAGTCCAACCGCCGGGAGCCAACCGAGTTCCAAGGAGAAAACTATGATGAGCATCATGCCGAACCAAAAGATCGGTATGGAAAGACCCATCAGTGCCAAGATCGTGACCAAGAGATCTATGAAGGAATTGTGCTTCATTGCAGCCATGACGCCTGCGGGTATACCTATGCTCACCGCGATCACGAGTGCGCACAGACTCAGCGTGACGGTTACAGGAAGCCTTTCCAATATCAACGAGAGTACGCTCTGTCTGTAAACAAGTGATGTACCAAGATCACCCGTGAGGACCCTCTTCAGATAAATGAGGAATTGTACCGGCAAAGGTCTATCTAAACCGAGTTGCTGTCTGAATCTGGCGATGTCTTCGGCGCGGGCCTGTGGACCTAAGAGAATCATCGCCGGATCGCCCGGGATCAGTTTCATCAACAAGAACGCTGTCAAGATGACGAAGAAGAGCGTGGGTATAACCTGGATGATCCTTTTCGCAACGTACTTCCCCATTCGATCACTCCATAGAAAGAGAGGGCGCTCGCGCGCCCTCAATCATTTCTCAACCCAAACATTGGTACCAGGTGCGTACAGTCTGATCATCATGTCCGGTGAAGGTTTGTAGCCCCTCACCTTCTTGTTCACACCGTTCACGACCAGCTTGTGCCACAACGGGAAGTAGTACAGATCTTTCATGATCAATTCTTCAGCCTTCCTGTAATACTGTGTTCTCTGCTCTTGATCGACACAAGATTCACCGAGTTCAATCAACCTGTCCACCTCGGGATTGTTGTATCCACCACCATTTCCGTAAGTTCCCTTTCTCGACGAGTGGAACATGTAGAAGATGAAGAATTCTGGGTCTGGGTACCATGTCCAGCCTATCGTGTACGCGTCCGCATCACCCTTCGACGTGACGGCGGTGAAACTACCCCACTCGAGTGACTGAACTTCGATTTCGAACCCTACTTTCTTCAACATGGATTGGATAATGACTGCAGCCTTTCTCCTGTTCGGATCTTCGGGCGTGTATATGGTCATCTTCACAGGTTTGCCGTCGTATCCTGCCT
>JAPYWY010000075.1 GCA_028276125.1 Pseudothermotoga sp. | reverse complement strand
AAGAAGGCGTGATCTTGAGGCTGTTTTGTCCGGATGGATCTTCACCATCGATGAGGACAACGCGTCAATTCGTCGAGGTGGACCTAGCAGAAGAACCGTTGAGCGAGAAAACAAAGATCAAACATGTGAAGACTTGGTTGATCCGCTGAATGCGTTGGTCAAGGAGAACGACTCTTGAAAGGACGGTCAATTCGTAAGCCTTAAACGCTCGTTCGGAACGCCGCCTTGTGTCTGAAGAACATCAATGCATTTGACTGTAAAGGGTTTTTGTGTTATACTTACAATTGAACAATTGCTCAATTGTTGAGGTGATTGGGTGAGAAACGTTTGCGATGAGAGGCACGAACACAAAGAACGGGTCTCAAAGATCAAAGCTGAACTTGAAACGAGAGAGATCGTAGAGAAGATGGTGAAACTCCTTAGGGCGTGCGCGGACGAAACTCGACTGAAGATTCTCATAGCCCTTTCGAAAGCCAGCTTGTGCACGTGCGACCTTTCTGAAATCCTATCGCTTTCATCCTCCGCTATATCTCACCAGCTCAGAGTGTTGAAACTTTCGAATCTCGTAGACTCCATCAGGATTGGCAAGCAGGTAATTTACAGACTCAGGGACAGACACGTGCTTGAACTCATCTCTTCAGCCTTGGAACACGCAAAGGAGTGAGTGAAGTTGGAAAATTGTGAAGTGTGCCATGCCGATCACAAAGAAAGACGCTCTTCGACCCTCTTTTTGTTGATCCTCTCGGGTTCTTCGCTTCTTGTATCTTTGCTCACGGGAAAACCGCAGATTTCGTTGTTCGCATATCTTTTGTCAGGCTTCGAAGTTTTCAAGAGGACCATCAAGAATTTTGCTCAGTTCAAGTTCTTCGATGAAAACGGTCTGATGAGCATCGCCACACTTGGCGCTTTGTTTCTTGGAGAATTTCCAGAGGCAGCAACCGTGATGGTCCTTTACAGGTTCGGAGAGTTCATCGAACATTACACCAGCGATGCATCTGAAAGAGAGATGAAGAGACTCTTGAGTGAATCGCCGAGGTACGCCTGGAGGTTGAAACAGGGCTCGATCGAGCAGGTTCACGTGGACGAACTGATGGTGGGAGATGTAGTCTTGGTGAGGCCCGGTGAGAAGGTTCCAAGCGATGGAATCGTAGTTGAAGGATCGGCACAGATCAACGTGGCACATCTCACCGGTGAACCTTTGCCACAAGCCGTAACTGTAGGAGAAAATGTCTACGCTGGTTCCATAGTTGAAAACGGGACCTTGAAGGTGAAAATATCCAAAAGATACAGAGATTCATCAATGGCGAGAGTGGTCAAGCTCGTGCAGAAAGCCCAGGAGAGGAAGACAAAGGCGGAAAGGTTCATCACGAAGTTCGCGAAGTACTACACTCCAGCGGTTGTCATCAGTGCGATGGTGCTGATCTTCGTGCTCCATTTTGTTTTTGCTCTGAGCTTCTCTGAATCTCTCTACAGATCCCTCATCCTCCTGGTAATCTCTTGTCCCTGTGCGCTGGTGCTCAGTGTACCACTAACCTACGTCGCTGCACTCGGTAAGGCGTCGAGAAAGGGAATATTCTTGAAAGGTGCACAGTACTTGGACGCGATCGCGGAGGTCGAGAACGTCGTCTTCGACAAAACTGGCACGTTGACCGAGACGACGCTCGAACTTGCCTCCGTTGAGCCCCAAGAAGGATTCTCCAAAGATGAAGTCTTGTTTTTAGCAGCGCATGCGGCTTTAGGCTCGAACCATCCCCTGTCGAGGACGCTCTCTAAATCCTTCAAGGTGAATGCGAGCTTGCTGAAGGATTCGAAAGAAATCCCTGGGCTCGGCGTGAGGGCCGTCGTCGCGGATAGGCTTGTTCATCTCGGCAACGACAGGTTTCTGCACGAAGAACACGTGGAACATCCGAAGAGTGTGTGCGAAACTAAGGCAAAGGTGGTGCACCTCGGTGTCGATGGACGGTACGCAGGAACTTTCGTTTTCAAGGAGAAACTGAAGAACACAGCGCAGGAGACTGTGAAAAAGTTGAGACAGGCAGGCTTGAAGGTGTACGTGATGAGTGGAGATTCTGAGGGTGCGGTCAAAGAAATCACGAAGAATTTAGGGCAAGTTCAGTACTTCGCCAACCTTCGACCTGAGGACAAAATGGCACTGTTGGAACAAAGGATAATGAGGGACGGCACAACGATGTTCGTGGGCGATGGCGTCAACGATGCGCCAGCGTTGTCACGGAGCGACGTTGGTGTCGCCATGAGCGCGCTAGGAAACGACAGTGCGGTTGAAATTGCCGATGCCGTGCTGATGAATGCAGAACCGATACAAGTATGGCACCTCTTCACGATCTCCAGAAAGACCAGGTGGATCGTTCTTCAAAACATCGTCCTTGCCATCGGTACAAAAGTGGCATTCATGATTTTGGCTGCAATGGGTAAGGCAACCATGTGGCAAGGTGTCTTCGCCGACACAGGCGTGATGGTTCTGTGCACTTTGAATTCCTTCAGACTGTTTCTCGATCGTTTTAGTTCTACTGCCTCCAAATCTGGTACGGAGAAAACAGATAGTTTCTGAACTTCTCCGTCGACATTTCTTTCACGATCTCTCTGAAGATGTACATCGAGGGTCTGGGACTGTACGACTTGGTTTGGTAGTTCGTCTCGGCCAGGCCGAACCTCATGTGGTATCCCTTCGCCCATTCGTAGTTGTCCACTATGGACCAATGCAGGTAGCCTTTCACGTTCAGGCCCTCTTCAACGGCCTTTTCCACAGCGTACATGTGTGCCACAAGATGGTATGGCCTGAGCCAGTCGCGAGCGTCCGCCAGACCATTTTCGGTCACGTAAATTGGTAACGCGTACCTTTCGTTCATCATACGCAGCAACTTCAGCAAGCCTTCTGGGTAAGTCTCCCAGCCGAAATCACTCACCGGTCTTCCGTCTCGCGAGAAACCGCCGGGCTGGCAACTGTAACCGTAACCTGGAACGATGGACCAGTTCATGTTCACCATTCCAAAGCTCAATTCCTGAGCTGATCGTTGAATCACAGTACGGGTGTAGTAGTTCAAGCCAAGAAAGTCGAGTCTTCCTGCGAGGTCCTCCCTCGTCTGGAATAAGAGAATTCCACTGTTGAGTGCATCGAGGAACGCGAAGTTCATGAATTGCCCAACGCTTTCTTCAAGTTCTGCATCGTTGTTGGTCGATTCGTAAACCGATGCTGCATAGATCAATCCAACAGGTTTTCTCGTCAACGCTTTCATGACATCGTACGCCCTTGCATGCGCAACGATCTGGTTCACGAAACTGGCAAAGAATTTCTCCGTATCGAATATGCCAGGTGGAAAACCAGAGACACTCATAACGTAGCCCAACTGGCTCACGATGTTGGGCTCGTTGAAGGTGCTGTACATGTCGATCAGATCGTCGAACTTCCACACCACATAAGCAGCGAACTTGGCGAACTCCACAACGCTTCTCTCGTTCGCCCAACCGAGTTTATCGGTTGCTTGTCTTTTGTGCACGGCGATCGGATCGTGCAACCAGATCGGCAGTGTGAAGTGTACGAGGTTGACGAAAACTTTCAAACCCTTCTTCCTCATGTCCGAGAAGATCTCGCGGTAATGCTCCACCGCCTCCTTGTCTGCGAGTTCGTCGAGTTCTCTGAGCGCACGCTCATCGATCTGGACTGACGTGATGGTCGACTCGGTCTGTTCCACTCTCACTTTGACATCGAAAGTCGGACGTGGGAAGATGCGGGACCATTCGATGTTCGTTCGAAGCACGTTCATTCCAAAATCGGATGCGAGTTTGTGGATCGTCGGAAAGTTGTACCAATAGCCCACACCGTACTCGGGAAGGTGCCCACTGACAACGCCGTTGATCAGATTTTCAGGTTCCCTCACCCATACAAACCAATCCGTGTTCGGATCAAGATCGCCCTTCGCATAACCCATTTCGACCTGAAAGCCGGACATCGATGCGCCGAAGAGAAAATCTTTCGGGAACATCTCCACACCTCCTCACTTCTCCATTTGTTGGGCGAGAGCCTCCATCCGTGATTCCAAAGTCTCGACATCCTTCGCAAATCTGAAGACGAGAAGAAAGAGGAAGAACGAACAGATCAACCAGAAGTATGCAGAAACCTTCATCGCTGCCCCAAGTGAACCCAAGCCCACCGAGAGCAACCCCCCTATCCACCTCCCGATGCCCGTGCCCAAAGAATCAGTCAAATTGAAGATCGAAAAGATCCTGCCACGGTCCTGCGGTTCGTTCACGTTCAAGAGCATCATCTTCACGTTGGGTCCCGTCAAGCTGTCGGTGAGTGCCGCGAGCAAACCGAGAAGCATCAGGACGTACAGGCCAGAACCATTCACGTTGGAATAATCGAACGTCAGCACCGTCAACCAAACGCCTGCGGCGGTTGTAAAACTGCAGAACAGAGGAACAAGCAATTTCGTTCTCTTGTACAGAATAGCCCCGAGCCAACCACCGATGATCGTTCCAAGGATGTTCCCAACACCAAAAATCACGAACACGAACGTCGCAAGCTCAACAGACAGGCCCCTTTCCCTTCTGAAGAACTCGACGAGAAAGTACGGTATAGCACCCCAAGGTATTGTTCCAGCTATGCCTTGGAGGAACAAGAGAAAGTTCGTTTTGATGCTCACCAGTTTCGCATAGTCTTCAAGTTTTGGCACCTTCGGATAGGCGTAGCCTGCCCTAACGAGTTCTCCTATGCCTTTCTCAAAAGCTCCCCTTGCTGGCTCCTGAAGGACGAACAGGGCAACCATGGCTAAGACCACGTTGGGCAGAGAAACCAGCACGAAGGGAAGGCGCCAACCGAACGTGGGACCAACGAAGCCTCCCACGATCATACCAAGGATGTTTCCAACGCTTATCGCTGCACCCATCAGTGCTGCCACTTTGGCTCGGTTCACTTCATCGAACATGTCCCCAATCAGTGAAAAGACGATCGGAAAAGACGCACCAACGCCTATGCCTGTGAGCATTCTCCAGAAGAAGAATTGACCGAAGTTCGTTGAGAAAGCCGTCATCAAACATGGTATCTCTCCAACCAGTATCGAATAGATCAAAAGGCGTTTTCGACTGTATTTGTCTGCCAGGTAACCCCACGCCAAGCTGATGACGGCACCGATCACTGTGAAGACCGCACCAACGAAACCTATCTGTGCGTCACTCACCTTGAATTCTTCTTCGATTTTGCCTATGTTCGGTGACATGACCATTTGATCGGCGTTCAAAAGAACGATGAGAATGACGATGAAGAACATTGACAAAGCCACACGAGACCTTTCAGCCTTCAACCACACTCACCCCTTCCTCTTTGAGTATTTCAAGGAAGATCTGAACCAAGTTGGGATCGAACTGCTCGCCTGCGTTGTTGATGAGTTCCGATACCGCTTCGCTGATGCTCATCGCTTTCCTGTAGGGTCTGTTCGAAGTCATCGCTTCGAAGGCGTCCGCAATGCACAAGATCCTCGCACCGAGTGGAATCTCCTCGCCTGAAAGACCGTCTGGATAACCTTTACCATCCCACCTTTCATGGTGGTGCCGTACTATCTTTGCGACCTCTTCGAGTCCCTTGATGTGCTGGATAATTTCCGCGGCGATCGTTGGATGCTGTTTCACGAGCTGTAACTCATCAGGTGATAGCTTCCCAGGTTTGTTCAAAACCGCGCTTGGAACTGCGAGTTTTCCAAGATCGTGAAGCAAAGCAGCGCAACTGATGAGTCGCACCTGGCGCTCGTCCAGACCGAGTTTTCTCGCCATCTTCACTGCGTACTCTTTCACCGTCTCTGAATGTTTCACTGTGTGATGCTCATGAAACTCGAGCGCCTTGAGAAACGCATGGGAAACACCTTCGCTCAGAGTAGTGAGGGTTTCTTCGTGCTCCTTCAGTTTCGTGTAGATTGTCAGGACCGAGCACAGTGCCTTCACCAAGTCGTCTTCAACACAACGCACGGCCACGTCTCTGTAAAGGAACAACAGCGCCGTCTCACCGTTCCCTGATACTTCGTACACAACCCTTTCGAAGTTCGTGCCCAAAGCTTTCTTCAAGAGCCCGACCAATTCGTCTTTGCTGTCGAAGGGTGCAGATCGTGCCGTTTCGACCTTGTTCATAGAACCTTCATTTAGGAAGTAGCAATCTCTTCCGTTCACCAAAGCTACGAGTGCGTTGGTGTCGAACCTTTGCACAGCGGACAAGAACATCGCGTAAAAGCGTTCACGCGAAACATCTGGCGAGATGCTGGAGAGAAAACTCAGCATGTCATTGAAACGCTTCAAAGAACTTTCCAATCGCGCGTAAGTGTCCTCCAATTGCTCGTTTAGCGCCGAAAGCTCTTGCTGCTGTGCCATGATTTCTTCGTTCAACTGCTTGAGTTCTTCGTTTGCTTTCAACAGCTCTTTTGTCTTAAGCTTCACCAAGACACGCAGGCTCAAAGTCCAAGACGCAAAAACGACGAGCCCAACACCAGCCACCAAAAGGAGTGTTGCCAACCAACGTGGAACCACACGCTTCTCCATTCCCAGATAGCGAATGATCAAACTGTTGTAAGCTTCGTGATCGCTCTTGAGTTTTCTGAGATACTCATCGATTTTTTTATCAACGTTGCGTTGATTGCGGAACCTTTCGGGAACGCGAACCTCAACTCAACTGGAGAAAAGATGGTGCCCGTGATCTTCACACCAAATTTCTCATGATTCTGTACGGCATATATCCTGCTCACAATGCCAGCAACGGCACGTCTTTCCCGAACGGTCCTCAAAACGTCTGGATAATCGGGCACCTCAAGCAAGTCCACAGGCACCGAGTAGCGCTGCAGTTCTCTCAGAAACGCTTGAGCGTAAACGTCTCCTTTGCTGATTGCCACGGTCTTCCCCGCAAGATCTGTGATATCTCTGTACTGGAAATCTTTCTGAACACAAACCACGCCCCAATTCAGAAGCAAAAATTCACTATTGTAGTCGTACACCTTCGCGCGTTCTTCCGTGTACGCTACGGACACGAGCATGTCGATCTTACCAGTTTTCAGATTCTCAAGTTGCTCTGGAAAAGTGGCATAGACGTACTCGAGTTTCCAACCGTTGTCCTTCGCGATCTTTTCGAGTACTTCTATGTAGAGACCAGTGGGGCGACCCCCAGACAGAAAGACCTGTGGGGGGTTGTCGTAGATCCCCACTCTCAAAGACATGGCGAAATAAAGAGAACAAACAAGTAAAAGAATCAACACTGCGTGTTTCACAGTTTTTGCCTCATTTACGATGATAGCACATCATCATTTCAAAAACAAAGACACCACCACGATGATCGTTCCGATGATCTTTTGAGCGTTGACCGCTTCCGATAACAACAAAAATGCCAGGAAACTCGCTACAGCTGGTTTCAAATAAAATATGACACTCGTTTTCACAGGTCCAAAGTGCTGAATCGCTCTGAAGAAAGTGACGTACGCAATCCCAGTGACACCGACACCTACGTAGAGGAGAATCAAGCCCTCGTAC
>JAPYWY010000074.1 GCA_028276125.1 Pseudothermotoga sp. | reverse complement strand
CGAGGCGAACAAGATCTATCTTGCCGTGATATTCTTGCGCGATGGCAACGTGGTGGTCTATCCAAAACCCATCGCGCCGTGATGGTTCGATTTCTCATCGATTTCTAATCATCTGTGTGTAGAATACTCCTTGAGGGGGCGAAGGCTGTGAAGAACTCACTCTCGATGGTGATCGTGTTCTTGTCCATCGGCGTGTGCCTCGCGATGAACGCGGCAAATTCTGTGAACTCGTTCGGTCTGGATCTCTACAGAGTGCTCTCGGGCAAGGAAGGAAACATCTTTTTCTCACCGTTCAGTATAAGTACCGCTCTGGCGATGACGTACCTCGGTGCGGACGGAAACACGGCTTTGCAGATGAAGCAAGTGTTGCACTTCGAAGACGAAGGGCTCCACGAAAGCTTTTCAGAATTGATCGCTTCACTCGACAAACCAGCAGAAGCTTACAAGTTGATCACGGCCAACGCGCTGTGGGTGCAGAAGAACTATCCCTTGCTCGAAACTTTCCTCAAAGACATCGACAGGTATTACAGAGCGCCTGTGAACATCGTCGATTTCGTAACCGATCTGGACAACTCAATTCGAAAGGTCAACGAATGGATCGAAGAAAAGACCGCAGGGAAGATCAAGAACATGCTCACGAGAGACGACGTCGACAGTCTCACCAGATTGATCCTCACCAACGCGATCTATTTCAAAGGTAGATGGAAAACACCGTTCGACGAGAAGTTGACGAAGAAGGACTTCTTTTACGTGAACGAAAATACAAAGGTCGAAGTGGACATGATGGAACTAACAGAGAAATTCGAATACTACGAGGATGATCAAGTCCAAGTTCTGAAACTTCCTTACGCGGGAAGTAGTCTTTCCATGGTCATCGTGCTGCCGAGAGTGAATGTCAAGTTGATCGAGCTGGAAAAGGATCTAACCAAAGAAAAGATCGAACAATGGCTGAAGAATCTCAGTGAAACAAGGGTCCAGCTGTTCTTACCGAGGTTCAAGATCTTGGAACGTCTGTCGATGAAGGAAACGCTCATGAAGATGGGCATGATCGATCCGTTCACTGACAGGGCCGACTTTTCAAAGATCGATGGCACTCTCAAGTTGAAGATCCAAAATGTCATACACCAAGCCTTCGTGGAAGTCAACGAAGAGGGTACCGAAGCGGCAGCGG
The DNA here is from genome assembly GCA_028276125.1 of Pseudothermotoga sp. GTDB lineage: Bacteria > Thermotogota > Thermotogae > Thermotogales > DSM-5069 > Pseudothermotoga_A. The sequence continues at coordinate 6,365 of JAPYWY010000074.1, read as the reverse complement.
CAACCGCTGTGATCATGGGTATCAAGATGGCGATGCCAGTCATGCCGGTGATCTTCAGGGCAGATAGACCATTCATGTTCTTCATTCAGGAAGAAACCAGCAACACCATCCTCTTCATGGGCCGATTGCAAAAACCATGACAAGGTTGAAAAAATCTGTGTCGATGTGATTGACAAAGAAAGACAGAGCAATCGAATGAAAAAATGAGTTTTGAGCAGTTATCCAGGAGAACCTTCCCAATCTTTCGGCTTTCCGTGCCGTATTGGATTTGGCAGACGGCTTGACCTGTGGTATTTTTGAAGCAAAAGCTTCCATTTGGTTTTCGGATGGAAGCATTCACTTCAAAGGAGGTATTCTTATGAGAAGGTTGCTCGTGGTTCTCTCGTTGGTTCTTGCGACTCTACTTCTCGCGGCCTACCCAGACAAGCCCATCACCTTCATCATTCAGGCGGCACCCGGTGGAGCGTCGGACATGGTTTCAAGAACTATCACAGCCATCGCACAAGAGATCCTCAAAGTTCCTATCAACTGCACCAACATCACAGGTGCTGCTGGTGCCATCGCGATGAAGAGGCTTCAAACCAGCAAACCCGACGGCTACACGATGGGCTATGTACCCGTGGAACTTTCGATGGTTAAAGCCTTAGGTTACGCAGACTTTGGTCCGGAAGATTTCGATCTGCTCATGAGAATAATGGTTATACCAGCCGCCCTCACAGTGAGGGCCGACTCACCATGGAAAACTGCTCAACAATTCATCGAGTATGTGAAAACTCGACCTGGCACGGTGACAGTGGGTAACTCGGGACCAGGTTCCATCTGGCATATCGCCGCCCTCAGTCTCGAGAAGGCTGCGGGTATAAAACTCGTCCATGTCCCGTTCGACGGTGCTGCACCCGCGGTCGCCGCCCTTTTGGGAGGACACATCACAGCTGTGACGGTCAGCCCGACGGAGGTCAAAGCGGGTGTAGAATCAGGTCAACTCAGAATCTTGGCCGTGATGAGCGATGAGAGAACTCCTCTGTTCCCCGACGTACCAACAATGAAGGAACTCGGCTACGACGTCTCGATCGCGGCGTGGGGAGGCTTGGCACTGCCAAAAGGTGTTGATCCAGAAGTTTACAAGACACTCGCAGATGCGTTCAAAAAAGCTTACGACAGTGAAACCTTCCAGAAGTTCCTGCTCGACAGGGGTATGACACCAGCTTACCTCGATGGACAGAAGTTCAAAGAATTCGCTATAGCTCAGTACAACATGTTCATGGAGTTCATACCGAAGGCGCTTGGAAAATGATGTGAAGGCTGCCCCTGGGGGCAGCCTTCAACTTCGAGGTGAGAGGATGGGTGATCTGGTTTTCTCGTTTGTATCAATAGTGTATTCCATATATCTATTCGTTGCGTCTTCCAAATTACCAGAGGGTATAGCAACGATTCCAGGTCCTGGGTTCTTCCCAAGGTTGGTAGCTTCCACAATCCTCGCTCTGTCTTGTTTGCTCTTGATCTTCTCTCTTTGGAAGTTTTTCAAGAAAACCACAACTCCCTTTCCCAAGGGAAGATGGACCCAAGTCTCTCTGGTTCTGATCACGATCCTTTTGTACGTTCTGCTCTGGGGCAGAGGTAATTTTTTGCTCAACACGTTCTTGATGTTGTTCTCGATCCACATCGTCACGGGATCGAAATGGTACATGGGTTTGATTGGATCAGCGATCTTGAGCATCAGTGTTTTTCTTCTGTTCGGCAACGTTTTTCACGTGCTGTTCTTCTGAAGGGGTGATCGTGTGCAACAGTTCATGCAAGGATTTTTACAGGCTATCGACCCACGGGCGATACTCTATCTGCTCGTGGGAACGTTCTCTGGCCTCATCATCGGAACCCTTCCGGGTTTGACGGCAACGATGGCGGTTGCCATACTCACTCCTCTGACTTTTTGGTTGTCACCCAACGAAGGACTGGCGATGCTCATAGGGGTGTGGAATTCCGCGATTTTCTCCGGTGGCATATCGGCCATCCTCATAAACACCCCAGGTACTCCCGCATCGATCGCGTCCACCTTCGATGGGTTCGCCTTGACGAAGAAGGGTATGGCTGGTCTTGCGCTCGGAATAAACGTCGTTTTCTCGTTCATCGGTGGAATATTGGGTGTCGTTGCACTGATCCTTGTTGGCTTCCCGCTCGCGAGGTTCGCGCTGTCCTTCGGACCCGCCGAGTACTTCACCCTCGCGATCTTTGGACTCTCAACGATGGTCGCCGTCTCGGGTAAGTCCATCTTGAAGGGAATGATATCCGGATTCATTGGATTCTCGATCGCTCTGGTCGGGCTCGATCCCATCTTCGGTTCGGAGAGGTTCACCTTCGGTAGGATGGAACTTCTAAGCGGGATTTCTTTCGTGCCAGTGATGATAGGTCTGTTTGGAATCGGAGAAGTCCTGTCGCAAATTTTCACCAAGAGTCGGACCACTTCAGCAGACGCGCAAACCGTCACACAAATCAAAAGGGTGATTCCGACCTTCAAAGAGGTGAAGGATCTGACGCCGGTGGCGTTGCTGTCGTCTCTCATAGGTGTAGTCATAGGTGTCATACCGGGTGCGGGAGCAGACATCGCCGGCTTGGTGGCGTGGGATCAGAGCAGGAGGATAGCAAAGAGACCCGAGGAGTACGGAAAGGGTTCGTTAGAAGGCTTGGCTGCGTCGACGACGGCGAACAACGCTTGTCTTGGTGGAGCCTTGACGACGATGATGGCACTCGGTCTACCTGGAGATGCGGTGACCGCGATCCTGATAGGAGCCTTCATAATCTACGGCGTACAACCCGGACCGATCATGTTCCGAGACCACGCCAGTTTCGTCTACATGGTCATAACGCTCATGATGCTTGCCAACGTTGCCTTCTTGGCTGTTGGGTTCTTCTTTTCGAAGGTTCTCACGAAGTTTCTCTCTTTACCTCAAAGTTTCATATGGTCAACGATAATCATCCTGTCGCTCGTTGGGAGTTACGCCATAAACAACAGCGCATTTGACCTCATGATCGTGTTCCTGTCAGGTGTGTTGGGTTTCATTTTCAGACTCCTCGATGTGCCACTGGGTCCGATCGTACTTGCCCTGATACTCGGCCCGATGGCAGAAGCCAACATGAGAAGAGCACTGATACTGAGTGGGGGCAGCTTCACCACTTTCTTCACCAGGCCGATCTCCTTGATCTTGTTGATCCTCTCTGCGGCATCGTTGCTCACATCTGTTATCAGGAAACGAAAATCGTGAATGGAGGAGATAACTTGTTGGAGAAATTGCTCGATAGTAAAATCTTGATAGTCATTCGCGGCTTGAACTTGAGAGAAGCAATGGATCTGTGTGAGATACTCTTGGAAAACGACCTGAGGTTCGTGGAGGTGAGCTTCTCTGAAGAAGACGCAGACAAGGTGCTGAAGACGTTGAAAGCACACTTTGACGGGGAGCTCTTCCTCGGCGCAGGAACCATATTCGATGAAAAGAACTACCGAAAAGCTCTCGCAGCGGGCGCCGACTATGTCTTAAGTCCGGGTTTGAGCCCCAAGGTGGCGGAACTTGCAAAAAAGGACTGCATAGCGTACATTCCAGGTGTGTTCACATCCACCGACATTCAAAACGCGTTGGAAATGGGGTTTGACGTTCTCAAGTTGTACCCTGCGGATTTGAATTTGTTGCGATCTTATCGAGGACCTTTTCCGAGGGTGAAGTTCATCCCGTTCGGTGGCGTGACGGATGAAAATATAGCTCAATATCTTTCCTGCGGTGCTTCAGCTGTAGGTATAGGCTCTTACATAGCGAACAAGAAGCTCTTACAGGAAAGAAAACTCGCGGAGCTGGACGATCGGATAAAAAAGGTAAAACATCTGATTGGTGATTCGAATGGATCTTGCCATTGACATAGGTGGTACGAAGACCTTCGTTGCCACTTTCGATGAAGAAAGTCTTGTCCCACACGAAATATTTCAGTTCCTCACAGAATCTCACAGAGGTTTTGAAGACTTTCTGCGCAGACTCACCGAAACGGGCAAGAAACTCTTGGTCGGTGATCAACCCAACCTATGGTGCATTTCCACGGCGGGAGTCGTCGACGATGACGGCAACGTTCTATGGTCACCGAATTTGGGCTGGAAAAACTTGCCGTTGAAGCAAGCCGTTAGCAGGTTCTTTGGCGATAAAGGCTTTGTGGAGAACGATTGTAATGCTGCTGCGTACGCTGAAGCTTGGGTGCGCGGATCTAAGAACTTGGCTTACGTGACGGTGAGCACGGGCATAGGCATGGGTTTGGTCTTGGAAGGGAAGGTCTATCGTGGTTCACACTACGCAGCGGGCGAGATAGGTCACACGATCGTGGACGAAGAAGGACCCGTCTGTAGTTGTGGTAGGAAGGGATGTCTTCAGGCCATTTCTTCTGGGAGAGGCCTGGAAAATTTGATTCAGTCGATCACTGGAGAAAGACTCAGGTGTGAGGACATCTTCGAAAGGGCAAGAACAGGGCTCGAACCGTACTTCCAAGTGGTTTTTCGCGGCGCGAAGGTCTTGGCAAGGTTCTTGACGAACATCGTGGATGCTTTGGACATAGAAGTTCTCGTGCTCGGTGGGGGACTCACAAGAAATGAATTTTACAGGAACGTATTGGTAGAATACGTACAGAGAAACTACTACGCGACCCCGAGTAAAAAGATTTCGGTGGAGTTGCCTCAGGTTCAGCCGAATCCAGGAGCTGTCGGAGTGCTTTTGCTCTCTCGTCAACGCTTCGGAGGGACCGTATGAACAGCGAGTACAGAAAGAAGATTCAGAGAGTTTACTCAAGACTCACGCGGAGTCAAAGAAAAGTGGCGGAGTTCATTATCGATAATCCATCCAAAATCACATTGATGAGCGCAGATCAATTGGCCAAGGCTTCCGGTGTTGGTGAGGCAACGGTCATAAGGTTCGCCCGCATTCTGGGCTACAAAGGATACTCCGATATGAAAGCAGAGTTCCAGCGTGCGTTGATCGACAACTTCACCTCTTCGAAGAAGGTCGAGGAGGGTTTGAAGAGTGTTTCTTCTGAAACTGTACTCGATGAACTTTTGAAAACTCACATAGCCGTTTTTCAGAACATGAACGTCGCGGAACTGACAAGAAGTTTGAAGAACGCAGCCAAGATCATCTTTGAAGCGAACGACGTTTATGTTTTCGGTGAAGGAGCGGCACTGGTGCCAGCCATGGAACTTTCATTTTGGCTGAACAGGTTCGGCAAAAAGACCTGGCTCTTCGGTACGACTGGTCGTTCGTTTTTCGAACACGTGGTGAACATAAGGAAAAACGACGTTTCGATTGGGTTCGCTTACCGAAAGATCAACTTCGAACTGAGGATACTGTTCTCTGAAACACGAAAAAGGGGCGGAAAGAATATATTGTTCACCGATCGGGCACTCAATCAACTGTGCGAACTGGCTGACGAGATAATCGTCACAGATCGGGGAGGCATTGGAAGCTACCGTTCGATGGCTATACCTGTCATCATGTCAGACGCGTTGCTCTTCGAGTTCGCGGCCATCAGCGAGGCGAGCCTCGAAAATCTCAGAAATCTCGAAAGGATTCGCAGAGAGTACGGTTACGAGTGAGCTCCGTCACGAACTCATCAATACAAAAAACACGCAACTTGGTGTGAAGCCTCGACTGCTTTGAGTTGTGGTATCTGCTCTGTGCAGATCTTCATGGCGTAGGGACATCTACTGGCGAAAAGACAGCAAGCCGGTGGATCTATGGGCGAAGAGATCTCACCCTGGATGGGTTGAATGTTTCGAAGTTTTCTCAGCTTGGGGTTGGGAACTGGCACAGAGGATATCAGCGCCTTCGTGTAAGGATGAAGTGGGTTTGCGAACAGCTCGCTCGAATTCGCCAGCTCGACGATTCTTCCAAGATACATCACCGCGATGCGGTCTGAGATGTATTTCACGACGGCTAAATCGTGTGCGATGAAGATGTAAGTGAGATTGTACTGCCCTTTCAGCGACATCAGAAGGTTTATCACCTGTGCCTGCACCGAGACATCCAGCGCCGAAACGGGTTCATCACAGATCAACAGCTCAGGTTTGAGAATCAGCGCCCTCGCTATGCCTATGCGCTGTCTTTGACCACCTGAAAATTCGTGAGGGTATCTTGAAAGGTATTCAGGCCTCAATCCCACACTCTTCATCATCTCGATGGCCATCTCTTTTTTCTCGTTCTGGCTCAACGCTGGATCGGTCAAACCTTCCGTGATTATCTGAAGAACGGTCATCCTCGGGTTCAAAGAGCTGTACGGATCTTGAAAGATCATCTGGATCTTCTTTCTAAAAGGTTGAAACTCGCCCGGCTTCAAAGAGAACAAGT
>JAPYWY010000001.1 GCA_028276125.1 Pseudothermotoga sp. | reverse complement strand
CTCAAAGTTATATTTCGAAAACTGTTTCTCGTTCTCTCTATAGAGCTCACCATAAGATATCTTCTCGTTCCACATGACTTCAAAGATGTTGCTCTTACCTTGCAGATACATCGCGATCCTTTCGAGGCCGTACGTGATCTCGAGCGGGATCGATTTGAGAACGATCCCTCCTATCTGTTGGAAGTACGTGAACTGCGTGATCTCCATACCGTCGAGCCACACTTCCCATCCTACGCCCCAGGCGCCGAGCGTGGGTGATTCCCAGTTATCTTCGATGAACCGAACGTCATGTTTCTTTAGATCTACACCCAACGCGGACAAAGAATCCAAATAAACCTTCTGTGCGTTGTCTGGAGAAGGCTTGATGATAACTTGGTACTGAAAATACCTCTGCAACCTGTTGGGGTTTTCACCGTACCTCCCGTCCGTCGGGCGGCGACTCGGTTGGACGAAGGCAACCTTCCAATCACCCTCCCTGAGGCATCCGAAGAATGTCGAAGGATGGAACGTACCTGCTCCGACTTCCAGATCGTAGGGCTGATCGATCATACAACCGAGTGAAGCCCAGTATTCGTTGAGCTTGGCGATCACATCCTGCAGATACAACGTGTCACCTCCACTGTTTTGATTATACGCGAGCGTATGGTAGAATAATCACGCGAAAAACTTAACAAGGGGGCGAAATCTGATGGTACTGCGCGTTAACCTAACAACCAAGAGAGTCAGCAAAGAACCCATCGATGAAAAAATCCTGGACCAATTCATAGGGGCACGAGGACTTGCCGCAAAGATTCTCTGGGACGAGGTTAAGGGTGTAGATCCCCTCTCGCCGGACAACAAATTGATCATCGCGGCAGGCCCTTTCAACGGATTGAGGACTCCGAGCGGAGGAAAGCTCGTTGTCGCAGCGAAAAGCCCTCTCACCGGTGGTTACGGCGATGGCAACATTGGGACCATGGTCTCGATGCACCTGAGAAAAGCTGGTTACATGGCCATCATCGTCGAAGGCGCGTCGGATAAGCCCGTGTACCTTTACGTTGACGATGATGCGGTGCACATAATGAGTGCCGAAGGACTCTGGGGACTATCGACCTTCGAAACCGAGAAAAGACTCAAACAAGTTCACGGGAACGTGGGCGTTTTGAGCATCGGGCCAGCGGGAGAGAACCTCGTGAAATACTCGGTCGTGATATCCCAGGAGGGTCGAGCGGGGGGAAGACCCGGCATCGGCGCGGTGATGGGGAGCAAGAAGTTGAAGGCCATAGTCGTCAGGGGCAGCAAAGATGTCGAAGTGAAGGATCGGGAAAGCTTCGAAAAATACACGCGAGAGGTTTTCAAGCTGATTCCAACCTTACCTGCTTACAGCTTTTGGATACGTCAAGGTACAATGGCCACAGTCGAATGGGCGAACAAGAACAGGGCGCTTCCGACAAGGAATTTCACGCAAGTCAAGTTTGAGTACGCGAGAACCGTTGATGGATACGCGATGGAGGCAATGAAAATCTCTCGAAGGGGCTGTCCCAACTGCAACATGGTGTGTGGGAACGTGGTGTTGGACATCGAGGGAAAGGAGAGCGAGCTCGACTACGAAAACGTTGGAATGCTGGGTCCAAACACGGGAATAGCCTTCTTGAATAGGGTTGCGCACATCAACAGATTGGCGGACGAGTTCGGGATCGACACGATCTCTCTGGGCGCCGTGCTGGGATTCGCGATGGAGGCTGCTGAGCGCGGTGTTCTGAAGGAGGCTCCGAAGTTTGGAGATTACGAGGGTGCATTGGAATTGACGAAGAGAATAGTCTTCAGGCAGGGTGAATTGGGCAACCTCTTGGCCGAGGGGGTCAAGGAAGCCTCCGAGAAACTTGGACTTGAGGAGATCGCGATGCACGTCAAGGGCTTGGAGGTTTCTGCCTACAACTGCTACATATATCCAGCCATGGCACTCGCGTACGGAACGTGCGCGATCGGTGCGCACCACAAAGAGGCTTGGGTCATTGCTTGGGAGATCGGTTCGACGCCGATGGAGGACTCGTCGGGCAAGGAGTACGTGATGAACTACTCGCCAGAGAAAGCCAAGAAAGTTGTGGAACAACAGAGGATCAGAGGTGGTATGTTCGAGATGCTCACAGCCTGCAGACTCCCGTGGGTGGAACTTGGACTCGATCTCGAATGGTACGCGAAAATTTTGAGCAGCATCGTGGGTAAGGATTACACGCTCGATGACATCTACCTGGCTGCAGACAGAGTTTATTCCCTGATAAGGTCCTACTGGGTGAGGGAATTCAAAGGCGATTGGGACAGAAAGATGGATTATCCACCGAAACGTTGGTTCGAAGACGGTGTGGATGGCCAGCATCTGGATCCTGAGCGTTACGATGAGTTACTCAGTGAGTATTACAAGATACGCGGCTGGGACGAGCGGGGTATACCAACGGAAGAGACGCTCAGAAGACTCGGTTTGGACTTCGTGGTGGAAGATCTGAGACCTTGGCTGAAATGAATCGAAACGCTGAGATAACGAACATTTAATGGCGAATGCCACAAAGTTGTAGTATTTTAGTCATTGCGGTTGATCATTGACAACACGATGCACCATCGCGTATAATTGTCAGGGTCACGGGCCAGCGTAGCTCAAACGGCAGAGCGGCTGACTTGTAATCAGCAGGTTGGGGGTTCGAGTCCCTTCGCTGGCTCCAACCCAATGGGGTGGTGAGGTGCCCGAGTGGCCTAAGGGGGCGGACTGTAAATCCGCTGGCGGATCGCCTTCGGAGGTTCAAATCCTCCCCTCACCACCAGTCTATTTCTCACCGAAAGAGGTGTAAGAGATGACGGTTAAAATAGCCTTGAAGTGCTCTGTTTGCGGGCATAAGAATTATTACACGGAGAAGAACAACACGAAGAAGACAAAGTTGAGTCTAAGAAAATACTGCCCGAACTGTAACAAACACACGGAACACGTTGAGACCAAATAACGCAGGGCCGTAGCTCAACTGGGTAGAGCGCCGGTCTCCAAAATCGGCGGTTGCAGGTTCGAGTCCTGCCGGCCCTGCCAATTTTTTGTGTCGTACGGAGGGATAGTCGTGGAAAAACTCAAGAAGTTCTTCCGAGAAGTCTGGGGAGAAGCGAAGAGGACCCATTGGCCTAACAGACAAGAGTTGCTCGTCTCCACCTCTGTCGTCATACTGATCCTCGTGGTGATGGGGGCTTATTTCTTTTTACTCGATTTGGCACTCTCTGGTGCCATAAGAGCGATATTGCGTGCACTCGGTATTGGGTGATGTGAATGCGAAAAAATTGGTACATCCTCAGGACGATGGCAGGCCAAGAAGAGACCGCGAAAGAGAACCTACTGACCAAGATAAGATCGGCCGGATATGAAAGGTTCTTCGGCCGTATTGTTATACCTGAGGAAACGATCATAGACGCGACGGGCAAATCTTTGAAAAGGTTTTCAGTTTCGCCGAACGCAAAATTGTATGTCAAGAGCGGTTCTGATGTGAAGAAGGGTGATCTTCTCGCGGAAGAACCAGCGATCCACGCAAGGCACAGTGGAACGATAGTGGCCGTGAAGAATTGCAGGAAGATAACGATCGAGACCATAGATAAGAAGTACTCGAAGACGTACGTCATCCCAGAAAGTTCCAAACTCGTGGGTGGTATCAAAGTTGGAGCTCGTATAAGACAAGGAATGCCCCTGACCCAAGATGGAGAGCACATCTGTGAAATAGATGGTAAGGTGATTGAGAGCGAACGAGTCAAGCGCGTCGAAGTCCAAAAGGAAAATGGAGAAATAGATGTTTACCACATTCCCTACGAACTCTACGATGCAAACAGGATCTACAAAGGCAAGCAAGTCAGAAACGGTGAGTTGCTCGCTGAGGGTAGAAAAATATACTCCAGCATAGATGGGCGCGTCGAGGTCGTAGACTTGGGAACGCGCAAGGAGATAAGAATCGCAAAAACACAGAAGAAAAGAATGTTCCCCGGTTACATATTCGTGGAGATGATGATGAACGATGATAACTGGCAGTTTGCGAGAACCGTTCCAGGGATAATAGATTTCGTTGCATCCGGTGGACAACCTCTGCAACTGAAACAGCGTGAAGCTCGTGCGATTCTGAGACTGGCGGGTATCGAATCGTTTGAAGAAAAAGCAAAACCTGTGCGCGTTGAGATGGACATAAAGGTAGGAGACGTTGTGAAGATAACTTCCGGTCCGTTCGAAGACTTCGCAGGAGTTGTGAAGGAGATAGATCCCGTCAAACAGGAGCTCAGGGTTGCCGTCACCATCTTCGGTCGTGAGACACCTGTGACGGTGAGAGTTTCTGAAGTGGAGAAGATTCAATGAACGAGTGGGAGGGAGTCGATCCCAGTAACCACAGAGGAGGGAAACTCGAATGGCTAAGAAGGTCGTAGCACAAGTTAAACTGCAACTTCCTGCTGGTAAGGCAACACCCGCACCTCCAGTTGGTCCCGCCCTTGGTCAGCGTGGCGTTAACATAATGGAGTTCTGCAAAAGGTTCAACGCTGAGACTGCGGACAAGGCCGGAATGATTCTACCCGTCATTGTAACAGTGTACGAGGATCGTTCCTTCAGCTTCGTTGTGAAAACGCCACCAGCGTCTTTCCTACTGAAAAAAGCGGCCAACATAGAGAGTGGCTCGGGTGAACCCAAGAGGAAGATCGTCGGAAAGGTTACGAGGAAACAGATCGAGGAGATCGCCAAGCTCAAGATGCCTGATCTGACTGCAAACGATTTGGAAGCAGCCAAGAAGATCATCGAAGGCACCGCGAAAAGCATGGGTATCGAAGTGGTAGACTGACACGAAAAGGAGGAGGCTTTATGCCGAGACACTCCAAGAGATACTTGGAAATCAGACAGAGAGTCGACAGAACGAAGTTCTACAGCATCGATGAAGCCATAGAAACAGTGAAAAAGAATGCAACGGCAAAGTTCGACGAAACCGTGGAACTTCACCTCGCAACGAACATAGACCCAAAAAGGCCAGAGCAGCAGGTGAGGGGAACAATAGTCCTGCCACATGGAACGGGAAGAACGGTTAGGGTGTTGGTGTTTGCCAAAGGTGAGAAAGCCGAAGAAGCCAAGAAGGCTGGAGCGGACATCGTGGGTGGAGACGAGCTCGTCGAGAGGATTCTGAACGAAGGCTTCACGGATTTCGATGTGGCCATCGCCACGCCGGACATGATGAAGTCCGTTGGAAGGCTCGGAAAGATCCTTGGACCTCGTGGTTTGATGCCGTCTCCGAAGTCGGGTACAGTCACAGACGACGTGGCTTCCGTGGTCAAGGAATTCAAGATGGGAAGAGTCGAAGTGAGGAGCGACAAGACCGGCTCGATCCACTTGCCGATCGGCAAATGCTCCTTTGACGCCCAGAAGCTGAAAGAAAACCTGATCTCAGCTTACAAGCAAATCGTGGGCATGAGGCCGGCGGGCATCAAGGGTCAGTTCATCAGAAAGGCTGTATTGACGTCCACGATGGGAGTTGGTGTGAAACTGAATTTGTCCGAGCTCGAGGCTGCGAAAATCTAAATATCTTGTTGTTTGATCACGCGAGTCGCCGAAGAAAGTAGGTATTCTAAAGGGGTCATCCCCGCCTACCGAGGCGAGCCAAAAATTGGCGCTTTGGTTGAGCGGGGGTCTCTTGTGGGAAGAGACCCTTTTTGTTGAAAGGAGGTGCAACGTTTGCTAACGAAGGAGAAGAAGCAACAAATACTGGAGAGTTTGAAAGACGTCTTTCCGAAGGCGAACTTGTTGGTGTTCGTGAACTTCTTCGGTTTGGACGTCGCAACGATCAGAGAACTGCGCAAAAGAATAAATTCGAAATACGGTGACAATGCCAAACTGACCGTGGTCAAGAACAGTCTCGCTTCCATAGCTCTGAATGAAGCAGGTTATCAGGAAGCTCACCACGAAAAGTTTCTGAAAGGTCCGACGGCCGTTTTCTACTGTCTGTCGGGCGACCCAGTGGATGCACTGAAAATCTTGGTGAACTTCGCCAAGGAGAAAAAGCTTGAAAACTTCTTCAAAGGTGGTTTCATCGAGCGTCAGCCGTTCACTGCCGACCAAGTTGCGGATCTTGCCAACCTGCCAACCAAAAAGGAACTGTACGCGATGGTGGTTGGAAGGATACAGGGCCCGATATATGGTTTGGTCTTCGCTTTGAACGGCGTCATGAGAAAACTCGTTTATGTGCTGAACGCAATTGAAGAGAAGAAGAAATCTGAGAATGTCGGAGGTGTTTGAGGATGACAGTGGAACAGATCGTTGAGGCTATCGAGAAATTGACGGTTGCCGAACTGGCACAGTTGGTCAAGGCACTTGAGGAAAAGTTCGGTGTGAGCGCTGCAGCTCCCGTTGCAGTCGCGGCCGTTGCAGCCCCTGCGGCTGGTGCAACACCAGCAGCCCAAGCAGCAGCTGAGGAGAAGACGGAGTTTGACGTTGTCCTGAAGAGCCACGGAGCGAACAAGATCAACGTGATAAAGGTCGTCAGAGAGATCACAGGTCTTGGTTTGAAAGAGGCCAAGGACCTCGTCGAGAAGGCTGGCAATCCTGACGCAATAGTCAAGAGCGGTGTTCCGAAGAACGAGGCAGAGGAGATCAAGAAGAAGCTCGAAGAAGCTGGCGCAGAGGTCATTTTGAAGTAATGTGAACAAATTTTCTCAACTGCAAAGAGATTGTATCAAACCTATACCAGCTCGGCTGGTATAGGTTGTTTTATGCTATGATATTCGAGCGTGCCTGCGTCATGGGCTTCGTTCAGTTCCCTGCGTTCCCACTCCGTTGATCTGACGAGGTGATAAAATGCGAACTGCTCTTTACGGTAAGCGCGAACGTTTAACGTTTGGCCGCACCGTTGACGCCCTGAAGGTTCCAAACCTGATCGCCATTCAGATCGAGTCCTACAGAGAGTTCTTGGAAAAAGGTCTGATGGAGATACTGAAAAAGTTCTCCCCGATAACGTCCCAGCCTCACAAGGGTGATCTCAGAAAAGGTGAAAAAGGTTTCATACTCGAGTTCGTTTCCACAAGGATCGGCGAACCCAACGCCACGATAGAAGAATGCAAACAGAAAGGTCTAACCTACCAGGTACCCATTTACGCGACCGTCAGGATAACGGATGTCAACAGCGGTGAGATGAGGGAAGAGGAAGCCTTCCTCGGATCGATACCGTACATGACCGAGAACGGAACATTCGTTATCAACGGCGCGGAGCGCGTTGTCGTCAACCAGCTCGTGAGAGCGCCCGGCGTCTATTTTGTGGACGAGATACCGAAGACTCAAGCGGCTGCACCCATATACGTGGCACACTTCTTGCCCGTGAAGGGTGCTTGGTTGGAACTTCTCTACAACACCGCAGACGACATGTTTTATGCGCGCATCGACAGAAAGAGAAGGATAAACCTCTTTTTGCTGTTCAAGGCTCTGGGTTTCGAGAACGACCTCGACATACTCGATCTGTTCCCCGAAGCCGTTGATGCGGAAGACGAGTACACCATGATGAAAGCCGTGGGTTCGATAATACTCGAGGACGTGAGCGTGGATGGAAAGAAGGTTGTCGAACGCGGTGCTGTACTCACAGAGCACGCCGCGAGGACGATCCTCGAATCAAAGATATCGAACATCTTCAGGGCACATCCCGTGGCACAGAAGACTTTGGAGAAGCTCAACAGCGCTTACGGAGAAGTCGATTCGAACAAGGCGTACATCGAAATCTACAGGAAACTCAAACCCGGTGAAATACCAAGGGTGAATGCGGCTAAGGCGTATCTCAACAGCCTGTATTTCACACCCGAAAGGTTCGAACTCTCCGAAGTTGGCCGTTACAAGATAAACCGCAAACTGCAGCAGGCTTACCGGAAATACCTCGTGCAAGTCAAAAAGATGAGCGAATCGGAAGCTGAAAAGATGGAGTACAACCCGACAGAACTCGTCCTCACGCCGATGGACATCGTTTTGGCCACTAGGTACTTGCTCGAAGTGAGCAAGAACCCAGAAATCATGGACACCAAAGACCATCTTGGAAACAAACGCGTGAGAACCGTTGGAGAACTCATCAAGCTTGAGTTTGAGAGGGCTTTTTCGAAGGCGCAACGACTGATTCAAGAAAGACTGACGCTCTATAATTCTCTCGATAAGATCTCCGTGCAGAGTTTGATCAACATAAAGACCATCATCGCTGGCATCAACCAGTTCTTTGCGACGAGTCCACTCTCACAGTTCATGGAGCAAGTGAATCCACTTGCGGAATTGACGCACAAGAGAAGATTGACAGCGGTGGGTCCAGGCGGTCTCAAAAGGGAAAGGGCGAGGTTCGAGGTCCGTGACGTCCACCACTCCCACTATGGAAGAATGTGTCCGATCGAGACTCCTGAAGGTGCAAACATAGGTCTCATAACTTCACTCTCGGTCTACGCAACGGTCGACGAATTCGGCTTTCTGACGACCCCGTACAGGCGGGTCAAAAAAGGCAGGGTCACGGACGAGATAGTCTATTTGACCGCCGATGAGGAAGAGCATTACTGTATTGCTCCGTGCACGGTCAAAGTCGACGAAAACATGATGATCGTTGAGGACAGAGTCCCAGTCAGATACATGCAAAAGATCGTGTACGTCGAGAAAGAAAAGGTCCAGTTCATGGACGTTTCCACGAAACAGATCGTCTCCGTTTCAACCTCTCTCATCCCGTTCCTGGAGCACGACGATGCGAACAGGGCTCTGATGGGTTCAAACATGCAAAGGCAGGCCGTTCCCTTGCTCAAACCTGAAGCACCTTTCGTTGCGACCGGGGTCGAACACGATGCGGCTCTCTATTCGGGTTACCTGATCGTTGCAAAGTATGACGGTATAGTCAAGAAGGTCGATGCGAGAAGGATCGTCGTCCACAGGATTGACGAGAAGGGTAATTTGCTGTACAAAGATGGTAAACCTTTGCTCGACGAATACAGGTTGATGAAGTTCGTCAGGACGAACCAGGACACGGTCATAAACCAAAAACCAATAGTGAACGTGGGTGACCGAGTGAGACAAGGAGAAGTCATAGCTGACGGTCCTGCGACCGACATGGGTGAGCTCGCACTCGGGCGCAATGTCTTGGTCGCCTTCATGTCATGGGAAGGTTACAACTTTGAAGACGCGATCTTGGTCAGTGAAGAGCTGCTCGAGGAAGACGCCTTCACATCCATCCACGTAGAAGTTTATGAAACTCAGGCGCGCGATACAAGACTTGGACCGGAGGAAATCACCGCGGACATTCCAAACGTCAACAAAGAAGCCCTGAGAAACCTCGATGAGAACGGTATAGTCAGGATAGGAGCGTACGTTGGACCACAGGATATACTCGTTGGAAAAGTCACACCGAAGGGCGAAGGAGAAACCACACCCGAAGAGAAGATCATAAGGTCCGTCTTCGGCGAGAGGGGAAAGGACGTCAAGGACACTTCGTTGAGATTACCGCACGGAACTGAGGGTAGAGTCATCGATGTGCAAGTGTTCGACAAAGAAGATGTCGCAGAGCTTGGACCAGGTGTGAACAAGCTGGTGAAAGTTTACGTGGCGAGCAAGAAGATCCTTGAAGTTGGCGACAAGCTCGCGGGTAGGCACGGTAACAAAGGTGTTGTGTCCAAGATCCTTCCGAGGGAAGACATGCCGTTCTTGCCAGACGGAACGCCCGTGCAAATCGTGTTGAGCCCACTCGGAGTGCCGTCGAGAATGAATGTCGGACAGATCCTCGAGACACATTTGGGTTGGCTCGCAAAACTGACGAACAGTTGGTTTGCCACTCCAGTTTTCGATGGTGCCAAGGAACAAGACATACTCCCGTGGTTGTACAAAGAGCGGAAAGCTTCAGGGTTGGAAGAGGGCGACGATGAGAACGATCCTTCCGGTAAGGTCCTGCTGAGGGACGGCAGAACGGGCGAACCTTTCGCAGAACCTGTCGTCGCTGGATACATCTACATGATGAAGCTCATCCACATAGCGCGAGACAAAATCCACGCCAGATCCACAGGACCGTACTCGCTCATTCACCAGCAACCTTTAGGTGGAAAGGCTCAGTTCGGTGGTCAGAGGTTCGGAGAAATGGAAGTCTGGGCTCTCGAAGCGCATGGAGCTTCCCACACTCTGAACGAGATGCTCACGATAAAGTCCGATGACATCAAGGGTCGAAACGAAGTGTACAAAGCCATCCTTAAGGGCAAGAACATACCTGAGCCCGGAATACCTGAAAGCTTCAGGGTGCTGATAAAGGAACTCAGAGGTCTGGCGCTCGATGTGAGGGTTTACGACGAGAACGGCAACGAGGTCGACATCGACAGGTTCTGAACTGAGCGCCGAGGAGGGAAGAGAGATGGCTATTTCCACCTTCAAACGGAAGATAGCAGCGGTGAAAATAGGTGTGGCTTCCCCCGACACCATACGGAGTTGGTCGAGCGGGGAAGTGAAGAAACCCGAGACCATAAACTACAGAACGTTCAAACCCGAGCGCGATGGTCTGTTCTGCGAGAAGATCTTTGGGCCAACGAAAGATTACGAATGCGCATGCGGCAAATACAAAGGTAAGAAGTACGAGGGAACAGTTTGCGAAAGGTGCGGTGTGAGGGTGGAGTCAAAAGAAGCGCGAAGAAAGAGGATGGGTCACATAGAACTCGCCGCACCGGTGGTTCACATATGGTATTTGAAGAGCACGCCGAGCATTCTCTCCACGCTGTTGAACATCCCGGCACGCGACTTGGAGAACATAGTTTACTATGGGAGCAGACGCATCATAGAAAAAGCTTACATCGTAACGAATCCGAAGAAAACCTCCTTCGCTGAGGGAGATGTGATATACGAGACAGAATACAACATATACAAGAAGGTTCTCGACTTCGAGGCCGAACAAACGGTCATAGTCAAGAATCCGAAGACTCCGGTGATCTCCGAGATAGACGGTGAAGTGAGCTTGAAGACCGAGCGTTCCAACACGGGAAGAGTGATAACTTGGATCACTGTGAGGAATGTTGTCAGGTCTCAAGTGCAACTGTTTCCCGGGATGGTTCTCCTCGTGAAGAACGGTCAGGAAGTTTCACAGGGTGATGTCATAATCGCTGCGAAAGAAGTTCCAGCGCTCTATGCTCCGTTCGACGGCACGGTCGAGATCGATGAACTCACTTCCAGTCTCACGCTCAAGCCCCTGGCAACGAGCAAGGATCAACCGTTGACGGTTTCGATCCCCTACTGCTGCAGATTGACCGTTAAGAACGGCGCAAAGGTCAAAGCCGGTGATCAGATCTGGACGGCGGGAGTGATCCAAGCCATGACGAGCCCCGCGTCCGGAAAGATCGTGTTCGGTAAGGAACTGAACGTCAGACCCTTAGAGGATGGTTCTTACGAGGTACTGTCCTCGGGTTCCGTATACGTTGAGCAGGTCGCGATCGAGAAAAAATATCCCATCTTCGAAGGCGCTTTAGCCTACGTCAACGATGGCGAAAAGGTGAAAGCGGGAGACTACTTGGCAGACAGGTTCCTCTTCGAAGATGAGCACCTATCCCTGAGCGAGTACAGAATCTTTCAAGAGTATTACCCAGACCAGTTCACAGTGGAGACAGAGGTTGAGAATGACAGACCGATCCTCGCGATCACAAAGATAGATGAAAACCTCGCCAAAGAAACAGGATTGACCGTCGGTTCCATCATCACCGAGAACGAATACGAAGCGTACAGAGAACTCTATCCTGACAAGATCGAGGCGCACTATGGTGCGGCCGCTGTGAAGAAGTTGCTCGAGATGATAGATCTCGAAAAGCTGAGGGCACAGATAGAAGCAGAGTTGGCGGAACTCCCGAAGAGCAGCGGTAGAGCTTTGAAGTTGCTCAGAAGGTTGAAGACTGTCAAGAGCCTGATCAAGTCCGGTACGAGGCCAGAGTGGATGGTCTTGGAGGCCTTGCCGGTGATACCTCCCGAGCTGAGGCCCATGATCCAGATAGACGGTGGAAGGTTCGCGACGACCGACTTGAACGACCTCTACAGGAGAGTCATAAACAGAAACAACAGGTTGAAGAGATTCTTGGAGTTGAACGCGCCGGAAGTCATGATCAGAAACGAAATGAGAATGCTCCAAGAGGCCGTCGATAGCCTCATATACAACGGTAGGGTTGGTAGACCCGTCGCGGACAGGAACGGTCGACCGCTGAAATCCCTCACCGACCTGGTCAAGGGTAAGAAGGGTCGCTTCAGAAGGAACCTCCTTGGAAAGCGCGTTGACTACTCTGGTAGGGCTGTCATAGTCGTTGGTCCGGAGTTGAAGATACACCAGTGCGGTTTGCCCAAGAAGATGGCGTTGGAGCTGTTCAAACCGTTCGTGCTCGCCAAATTGCTCGAAGAAGGTGGAGAAAGCAGTAAGACCGCGAGAAAGCTCAAGAAAGCGATCATAGAGCGTGAGATGCCAGAAGCTTGGGACGTTCTCGAAGAAATCATCAAGGGGCAAACCGTGCTTTTGAACAGAGCCCCGACATTGCACAGGATGTCCATACAGGCGTTCGAGCCAAAACTCATCGAAGGTAACGCGATTCAACTTCACCCACTCGTTTGTCCTCCGTTCAACGCAGACTTCGACGGAGACCAAATGGCAGTGCACGTGCCTCTCTCTGCCGCGGCTCAGGCAGAGGCACGGTATCTGATGCTGTCGAGGTACAACATCATATCCCCGGCACACGGAAAGCCCATATCGATGCCAGGAAAGGACATAATAGTCGGTATATACTACTTGACCGCTGTGAACAAAGACTACAACTTTGCGAGTGTTGACAAGATCAAGTTCAAGTTCAGCTCACCCGAGGAAGCCATCTTGGCCCATTCACTCGGCTTCGTCGGATTGCACACGCCGGTGCTCGCGAGAGTCAGGCAGAACGGCGAAGAAAAAACGGTTAAAACCACGGTGGGACGCATCATATTCAACGAAATCGTACCTGAGGATCTCAGAGACTACTCGAAGACTTTCGGCAAGAAGGAGATAAAAGACCTCATATACGAAACCTTCAAGAGACACGGTATGGAGGCCACGGCCGACCTACTCGACGACATGAAAGACCTCGGATTCCATTACGCGACTGTGTCTGGACTGACCATATCTCTGAAAGATTTGGTGGTCTCACCGAAGAAGAATGCGATCATCAAAGACGCGCTGGAAAAAGTTGAGAAAGTGGAACAGGAGTACGCCGAAGGCTTCCTCACCTACGACGAGAGGTACAAGGAAGTTATAAGGATCTGGACGAAAGCCACGGAGGAGGTCCAGAAAGTCACGTACGAAGCCCTCGGTGAAAATCCATTCAATCCTGTCTTCATGATGGTCAACTCCGGCGCGAGGGGTAACATAGACCAAGTCAAGCAGCTCGCAGGTATGAGGGGTTTGATGGCGGATCCATCCGGAAAGACCATCGAAATCCCCATAATCTCCAACTTCCGAGAAGGTCTGAACTCGATCGAATTCTTCATCTCCACACACGGGGCAAGGAAAGGTGCCGCAGACACGGCACTCAGAACTTCCTCGGCGGGTTACCTCACCAGAAGACTCGTCGACGTTGCTCAGAGTGTCTTCATAACGACGACCGATTGTGGAACGGAAAACGGTATCAAAGCTTTGGAACTCATGAGCGATACTTTGACGGTCCAGAAATTGAAGGATTTCCTGTTCGGAAGGATCTTAGCCAGGGACGTCATCGATCCTCTCAGCGGGGAAGTCGTGAAGAACCCAAACAACAATCGAGAGTATGTGAGAAACAGTATGCTGTCCGACGAGGACGCCGAGTTCTTGGCCAAGTACGTCGTTTCGGTCCCAGTTTGCGTCGAACAAGTTCTCGATCTGCAGAGTCTGCAGCTGCCAGCTTCTTATGCCGTCACCGACGAGGAGATAAGGTTGGAGGATGGCACGGTTTACGAGGTTGGCACCGAAGTCAGCTGGGATCTGGTTCGAAACGCTCGCAACGCTGGCAAGAAGCAGATCAAGATAAAGGTTTATCCAGTGGTGGGAACGATTTCTCAGGAGACTGTTTGGGATAAGAAAGGCGAAAAACAGTTGCTCGTGTACCAGGAAGAGATCGATGAGGTAACGGCGACGGTGCTCGAGCAGAACGGTGTGAGTACCGTGAAAGTGAGACCAAACATCTACGTTAGGTCACCCTTGACGTGCGAAGCTGAACACGGTGTTTGCGCGATGTGTTACGGTATGGACCTGTCGAACCACAAGGTCGTGAACGTCGGGGAAGCCGTTGGAATAATCGCTGCACAGTCCATAGGAGAACCCGGTACACAGCTCACGATGAGAACGTTCCACACCGGTGGTATCGCGACCACGGCAGACATAACCCAAGGTCTGCCGAGAGCTGAAGAGCTCTTCGAGGCACGAAAGAAACTCAAAGAACCTGAAGGCATCTTCAGCATGGTTTCAGGTTTTGTGAAAGACATCAAGGAAGTTGACGGAAAGAAGAAGATCTACATCGAAGATCTCGGTGGCGAAATACACGAGTACGAAGTACCGGAGAAAGTGAAAGAGGTCGTGACACGGGGTCAGAAGGTGTTGCCAGGCCAGATGCTCACGACGGGCGCCGTGAAGCTCAGAAGAATGATGGACGCGCTGGGAGTGGAAGCGACAGCGATGTATTTGCTCAGAGAGACGCAGAAGGTGTACGTGGAACAGGGTGTGGAAATCCACAACAAGCACTTCGAGATCATCATCAGGCAGATGCTCGGTAGGGTCGAAATCGTGGATCCCGGCGACACGGATTTCCTGCCCGGAGAATTGCTGACGCTCGCCGAAGCGATGAGAATAAACAGCGAGATACTGAAAGCAAACGCACAAGTTCAGAGCAACAGGAACATGGTCGTGGGTAAGATTCTCGCCAGGAAGATCGTTGCAAAACTCAAAGACGAGGTTGAAGAGATAGCACCGGAGGGAACTGAGGTCACTGAAGATATCGTTGAAAAAGCCGTCGCCGCCGGTGTGAAAGAGATCGTTGTGCTTGAAGACGGAAAACCTGTCGCCTACCAAATAGCACCCAAGGAACCTATGAAATACAGAAGAAGGTTGCTGAGGATCACGAAGGCTTCCTTGGAACAAGAAGGTTGGCTCAGCGCTGCTTCCTTCCAGCAGACGCCACAAGTCTTGACAGAAGCGGCCATCGAAGGCAGAATAGACTACTTGCGAGGCTTGAAAGAGAACGTGATCGTCGGTCAACTCATACCTTCAGGAACGGGTCTGGAAATCTTCGCGAACATACAGATCGAGGAAACGCCGCGTGCCGCGGAAGAGGAAAAGATGGCGTGAACGTTGGATCGATGATAAAGGGCCCGCATGGGCCCTTTATCATTTTGGTTCAAAGATGTAGTACCAAGTCCAAATCCCACTGTTTTGAAACTTCAACTTCTTCGACGCCTTGATCTTCAAAATGTGTTCCAAATCTTCTCGAGGGTTCAAGATACAGATCCTCGAATGCACAAACTTGTCCAACAACATCGCAAGCTTTGGAAGATCCTTATCAACACCTTTGAGTCTCACACCGTAAGGAGGATTCGTGATCACGTGCACGCTGTCGAACTTTCGCAACTCTTCAAAGGACTTACAGTCAAATTCGACGTTGTTGATAATCTCAGCGCGCATGGCGTTCTCCCGAGCTATCCGAACCATGGAAGGATCTCTGTCGAAACCGATCGCCACCTTCTTCATCTTCTTCTTTTCCCTCATCCCACCGAAGGTGTGAAACTTCGCCTTCATATCCGCGAAAATTGGCCAACTCTGGAACGCGAAGGTTCTCTTGTCGTTCAAGATGCCGAGGGCCATCCTCGCAGCTTCTATGCAAATGGTTCCACTCCCACAGAACGGATCCACCAGCAATTTTTGCTCGTCCCAATTGCTCACGATGATCAAACCAGCGGCAATGGTTTCCCTCAACGGTGCCGCGGACGCTTTCAACCTGTAACCTCGCTTGCTCAGTGCAGTTGGGCCCGTTGTGTCGAGCAACAACGAGACCACGTCGTTCTTCAAATAGACGTACAGAGGATAGATTGTTCCATCGGGTTCGTTCTTCGAACCAATTTTTTCGTAGATAGCCTTCTTCACAACGGAAGCCACCGCACCAGTAGCGGAAAGTTTTGAATTCCTAACCTTCACCTTTTCGATCAACAGTGTGGCCCGATTGTGGATCAAGTCTTGCCAGTGGGCGCTGAAGGTTCCTTCGAACAACTCGTCGAAAGTCTTCGCCTCGAATTCTGCCATCTGAATGAGCACACGCTCTGCGCTCCGCAGCATCAGATTGAGTTTGGGTATGTCACTCAGTTGGCTGAGAAAATGCACGTGACCCGCGGTGACCTTTGAGATTTTGAAGCCCATGCTTTTCAACTCTTTACAAACTGCTCCTTCCAACCCCGATGTACACAGCGCTACGATCTCCAAGCTCTCACCCGACATGAGTATAGAACGAAGATAAGTACGTACTACGAACTTGAATGGTACAATTTGACTCAGAGGTGATGGAGTTTGCTGGAAGTCAGTTTGGTCGAGAGAGTCATCAATTACGGGGTGAGCAAGGGTGCAGAATTCGTAGAAATCTTCGTCGAGGACAGGTTTGACACGAGAATAACCCTGATCGATGGAAAGATCGATTCGGCAAGCAGCGAGAGAGATTTCGGACTGGGTTTGAGACTGTTCAAAGATGATCAACAAGTGTATGCGTACACGAACGATCCAACCGAAAAACAACTTTTCACAATGGTGGACAGATTGATCGAAGTGCTGCAGATACGCTCCGCAGAACCAAGGATAGTGAACCTGACGAACCTTGACGTGAAGAATTCGCACATGATCGTCCTTCACCCCTTGGAAGTTTCGAAGATGGAGAAAGCCAGGATCATGAAACTTGCGTACGAAGGTGCGAAGAATTACTCAGATTTGATCTCACAGGTCGTCGTTCGATATTGGGATTACGATCAAAAGGTGTTCATAGCCAATTCTGAAGGGACGATGGCGAGTGATAGACGCATCAAGACCAGGCTCATGGTCACAGCGGTCGCAACCAAGGATGGAGAACAGGAATCAGGCTTCTATGGTCCAGGTGCTTCGATGGGACTCGAATTTTTCAACTTTCATGATCCGAGGGATATTGGAGCAGAAGCGGCCAGAATAGCCGACAGGATGGTCAGAGCCGAGTACGCACCGGCTGGTAAGATGCCAGTTGTCATAGCGAACGAGTTCGGCGGTGTCATCTTTCACGAGGCGTGCGGTCACGCGCTGGAAGCCACATCGGTTGCGAAAGGAGCTTCCCTGTTTGCCAACAAGCTCAATCAAAAGGTTGCCGCAGACTGTGTCACCGCCGTTGATGACGGGACCATACCGAATGCGTGGGGTTCGAGCAACATCGACGACGAAGGAACTTTAACTCAACGCAACGTTCTGATCGAGAACGGTGTGCTCAAGAGTTACCTCGTTGACAGGTTTCACGCAAAGAAGATGAACACCAAGCCCAACGGTTGCGGGCGCAGAGAAAGCTACAAGTACATCCCAACGTCCAGAATGAGCAACACTTTCATAGCGGCTGGCAAGTACTTACCGGAGGAGATTATTTCCGCAACCGATTATGGTCTGTACGCGAAACGCATGGGTGGAGGTTCGGTGCATCCAGCCACCGGTGAGTTCAACTTTGCGGTCATGGAGGGTTATCTGATCGAGAAGGGGAGGATCGTGAAGCCCGTGCGTGGAGCAACGTTGATAGGCAAAGGTATCGACGTCATAAACAACATAGACATGGTTGGGAACGACCTTGCGAGGGGTCAGGGCATGTGTGGTTCCATATCGGGTTCAGTACCTGCAGACGTTGGACAACCGACGATCCGTGTGAAAGAGCTCATCGTTGGGGGGCGAAAGAGATGAGAGAGAAACAGTTCGCCGAGATGGTTTTTTCGCTGGCAAGAAAAAGGGGTTTCGATGACTGCGAAGTCCTCATCTTCAACCACAGGGAATTTGAAGTTGTCGTGAGCAAAGGAAAGATCGAGAACTACACCGATGCCTCGTCGAAGCGTGTCACGTTGAAGGCAGTGAAGGATAAAAGGTCCAGTTTTGCAACCACGGAGATCTTGGACGAAACCTCGGCGAGGTTTCTCGTCGAGAGTGCATACGAGAACTTCATGATCACGGACACGCTGGACGAAGACGACATCTGGGCGGAACGTCCGGCAAAGGAACCCTTCGAATACGAAGATGCGTTCGAGCGTTTGTCTGTCAGAGAAAAGATAGAGCTTGCAAAAACGATGGAAGAAAAATGCTTATCGTACGACAAGAGGATACAAAACGTCATCATGAGCGCTTACGGACATCAGAGCAGTGAGGTTCGGTTGTTCAACACGAAGGGCTTGGAGTTGGCGGAAACTTTCGGCTACGGGGCGGCCTTCGTCTACCTTGTCGCCTCCGACGGAAAGAAACCCAAGAGGGGTTTTCGAGCGATGTACGGTTCGCAACCGAGCGACATCAATGTTGAAAGAGTCGCGCTGGAAGCATCGTCCGAGGCGATCTCACAGTTGGGAGCTCAGTCGATAAGGAGCAGGAAGTACAAAGTTTTGCTGCGTCGAGACGTCTTCGCACAGCTCTTTTTTGCCTTCTCATCCATTTTTTCTGCCGAAGCTGTACAAAAGGGTCTTTCACCGTTGAAGGGAAAACTGCATCAAAAGATCGCAGTTGAAAGTTTGAACTTGATCGAGGATCCATTCTTCGAAAAACTTCCAATCAAACGCTCTTTTGACAACGAAGGCGTTCCAACTACGAGGAAGAGTTTTATAGACCACGGTGTGCTCACAACTCTCTTTCATTCCATAAAATCGGCCAGGAAGGACAACGTCAAACCCACGGGGAACGTTTTCAATCAAAGGTGCGTACCGTTGAACGTCGTTTTGCCCGAGGGTTCTCTCGATTACGAGAGCTTGATCGAGAGCGTCGATGAAGGCCTGTTGGTGATCGCGTTCGATGGCCTCCATTCTGGAGTTAGACCCGTGTCCGGTGAATTTTCACTGGGCGCCAATGGTTACAGGATAGCGGGTGGGAAGATCGCTGAACCTGTCGAGCAGTTCACAGTTTCAGGCAATTTCCTCGACGTTCTAAATAAGATCGAACTGATAGGTTCAGATTGCGAGATCGTCTCAGCCAACTGGTTCGGCCCATCGGTCGTGGTGTCAGAGCTGGACGTGGCTGGTGGTTGATCTCAGTCGTTCCGTTTTGACGAGTCGACCTTTCTCCAGAATGATGACGGTGTCCGCCAGCCTTTGTATCTCTTCCGTGTCGTGCGTGGCGATGATCATCGCCACGTTCTTTTCTTTCAGAGTGCTGAGCTGTGTCCAGAAAGCTTGCTTGGCATCCTCGTCCAATCCGTTGGTCGGTTCGTCGAGCACGAGTATCTTCGGTTCTCCGAGCAGCGCAATGGAGAGTGAAAGTTTCCTGCGCGTTCCCTTCGAAAGGTTTCTCACGAGTTTCTTACCGTTGGGCTCAAACCGCAGGTTGCTGAGCAACGCTTCGTTGTAACTCGCTTTCTTGATCTTGGCAAAGAGGAGAAGATTTTCACGGGCAGTCAGTGTGTCCAGCAAAGCAGGTTCCTCGGGTAAGTACGAGAGGTCCTTTCTGATCAAGTGTGCCTGTCTCACAACGTCGATGCCGTTCAAAAGCACTCTGCCTTCGTCTGGCTTCAGAACTGTGGCGATCAATTTGAGAAGTGTGGATTTGCCTGCGGCGTTTCCACCCACAACGGCTATACACGAAGCCTCGACATCGATCGTCACATCGTCGATCGCTTTCGTTTCCGCGAACTTCTTCGTCACGTGCTCGAGGATCAGTCTCATCGCTCACACGATCCTTATCGGCATCACCACGTAGAGGTAACCTTCGACGTCGAGTGGGTTCATCTGCAACGGGCTGGTGCTGTCTATGAAGTTCAGCTCAACTTCGTCCGTCTCGATGTGCCGCAGTGCCTCAATGAGAAACTTCGGGTTGAACGCCGCGATCATGTCCTCGCCTTCTTTTCTCGCTTCGATCTCCTCCGTCACTTCACCGAAGTCTGGGCTCCTGCTGCTCAGGACCAGAACGCTTTCCATCGCCTCGACTCTGATGGACTCACTGCCCCTCTTGGCTATCACCATGGTCCTCCTCAGAGCTTCGACGAGGGCGTTCGTCGACGCCACGACCTTGGTCTTGAACGCCTTGGGAAGGACCCTCTTGTAATCTGGAAATTCCACTTCGACGATCCTGACCAGTGTTTCCACGTCCGTCGCGATGATTCCGACGCGCTTGCCATCGTACTCGAACCTGAGTCTTTTTTCACCACAGCTTTCGGCAACGCTCATGAGTTCCTTCATACTCTTCAAAGACAGCAGAAAGCCCATTTCACCCTGTATCTCCAACCTCTCCTCAGCCAAGGCGAGCCTGAAACCGTCCGATGCGACCAGCCTCAAAAAGCCGTTGCCGAGCTCCCAGTAGACGCCGTTGAGGTTCCTCATGAATTCGTCCGTAGCGGCACAGAAGATCACCTTTTCGATCATCTTGTGAAGAACGTTGGCATCGATCTCGAAACTCACGCTGGATTCAGAAAGAGACACTTCGGGAAAATCGCTCGGATCGACTATGGACAATTTGAACTTGCTTTTGCCACACTCGATGGACAAGCTCGCCGGTGTGACCTCGAGGCTCGCTCCGACGTCCGTTGGCAACGTCTTGACCACCTCGTAGAACACCTTTCCATCGACCGCAAACCTTCCAAAACCCTCGTATTCGCAGTTCAGCTTTGCCTTCACACCAGTTTCCAGATCGGACGCCAGCAGGAATACCCCATCTTCAGTCAAATCGAACAGAACACAACCGAGGATCGGTTTTATCACTTTGGATGGAACCACCTTCGATACTACAGTCACCTTGTTGACCAACTCCTGCATGTCCACCGCTATCCTCGCCACAATTACACCTCCTCAATCGAGAGTGCATCCTCGATTTCTACGGGCAGATCTTCAACCCAACAACGCAGCACTCTCAAAAGCCCGCGTTGGATAGACCGGTTGATGAAGATCTTTTCAAGCACGATTCTGTTCACCGTATATATGTTATCAAAATCGTCCAACGGTTCCACAACAGCCAGAGGATTTGCCAAGCATATCTTCAATCTGTCCTTCAACCTCAGAACTGATCCGGTGGCGATCCCTGAGACGTAGAGCCATTCAAATTTTTCCTCGTTGAACTTCCTGATCGTCAGACAAGAATCCGCAATCTTTGTGAGTTGGCCAGCTTCGGTCATACCCCAAACACCTTCTAAACCGTTGAAGACCGCTTCGATCTCGCGTGGAGGTTTGACCAATTTCGAACCGAAGACTATCTTTTTGACGATCTTCGAACTTTCAGGGCCAACGTTGTGCACCACCAAGAAGATCTTCGCTCCGTCCAAAACACCAGCGTGAACGAGTCGATCCAAGGCGCCATCGACGAGGATCCTACTGAAATGAAACTTCTCCGTGAGCTGTTTGATGATCGTAGCGGTTGCCCCCGCAATGATCACGTTCGTTTCGACGAATGGTCTTGCCAGAACCACGTGGCCTGCGATCGGATTGTAGGAGAAAACGTCCAGCACCTCGAACTTCGACAGGTTCAAGAACCTTTCTCCCGTCAGCACGAAATGGCTTGTGGAGACAGCAACGCGAGGCTTGGGTTCACTCGTCAGGCTGTCCTTGTCCTCGCCGTCCATTCCCACACTCGTGATACAACAACCTTCACACTCCCGCACGAGACTGTTGAGCACGGTAGTTTTGCCGGCACCCTTTTTGGTTCCTAAGATGTAGACGATCTTTTCTCCTTCCATTGTTGAATCCTCCTGGCCCTCTCGAGTTGCTGAGGAAGCAGGTACTTATCCTTTCCGCTGAGCAGTGAGGCCACTCCTTCGACATCCTCGTCGGGTTCGCACTCGCTCTTGTAGTCCGTTGGTTCTTGGTAGACGAAGATTCCTCCCTCGTAATTTCTCAAGATCACTTTGCCTTCTCCCATCGATATCAGATACTGTGGTCCCACGGGTATCTTTCCCCCTCCGCCGGGTGCGTCTATCACGTACGTTGGGACAGCAAAACCCGAGGTGTGACCGCGCAGATATTCTATGATTTCTATTCCCTTCGCAACGCTCGTTCTGAAGTGAGAAAGTCCCCTCGAGAGGTCACATTGATAGATGTAGTATGGTCTGACACGGTTCTTCACCAACTCATGCACGAGTTTCTTCATCGTCTTCGGACAATCGTTGATACCTCTGAGCAGTACGGTTTGATTGCCCAACGGAATTCCTGCGTCCGCAAGCATCGCGAGCGCCTTCTTCGAATCTTCGGTGAACTCCTTGGGATGGTTGAAGTGCGTGTTCAACCATATGGGGTGATATTTTTTCAACATCTGAACCAGAGATTCCGTGATCCTCATTGGAAGCACCACGGGTGCGCGTGTACCTATGCGAATGATCTCAACGTGCTCTATCGCTCGAAGTTTTGAAATGATCTCTTCCAACTTCTCGTCCGAGAGGGTCAAGGGATCTCCGCCCGAAATGAGCACGTCACGCACCTTTTTGTTTTGCTTTATGTAGTCGATCGCGGCTTCGATGTACTGCTGTGCGAGTGGGGCGTCCATTTCTCCAGCAAACCTTCTCCTCGTACAGTGCCTGCAGTACATCGCGCATTGGTCCGTAACGAGGAACAGCACCCTGTCTGGGTAACGATGGGTCAAACCCTTCGTTGGGGAATCCACGTCCTCGTGCAACGGATCGACCATCTCACCGTCGCTTATGTGCAATTCTTTGGAGGTTGGCACCGCTTGTTTCCTCACAGGACAGTTTGGATCGTCCGGATCCATGAGGCTCGCATAGTAAGGTGTTATGGCCATTCTGAGGAACTTGAGAGAATGCTTTATTCCTTCGCGCTCTTGATCGGTCAAATTGACGACCTGCTCGAGTTGCTCGAGGGTCATTATCCTGTTCGACAGTTGCCATCTCCAGTCCCGCCATTCTTCTTCGCTCACGTTTTTCCACAGAGGAATCTCTTTGAAGTTTCTCATGCATCTCCCTCCTCAAACGATCCTTTCTTTTCTTTTCAATCTCTCGAGAGCCCTACCGTCGATCAAATAAATCTTCTTCACGAACGTCTTGGCCTCGAACTGTTTGGCAAACTCTTTGACCCTCTCAGGTATTTCGTTGTTCGTGACGACTCCCACGTAACCAGTCCCGTATATGGTACCGGCAACAACGGCTTCCTCGACTGCATCCGTGTCGATCGGTCTGTTGTAGTACTTCGCCTGGAGTACGATCAATTTTCCACCGTTCTCTATCAAAAGGTCCGCGCCGAAGTCGTGGGAAAACTTGGTCGTGCGTACTTTGTAGCCAGCCTTCTTGAAGAGCTCACAGAGAAGGATCTCGAACTGTTGGCCGTTTTGAGCTCGTATTTCAGAAACCTTCCTTCTCGAGTTCTTGAGCAAGATGATGAAGAAGATCAGCGTCAAGGAGGCACAAACAAAGAGTTTCACAGTCATGAGGTTCCTCTCCACACGAGGATCATCTTCATCTTGTGAATTCTTGCATTTTTGTTGAAGGAACGTACCGCCTTCTCTGCGTGAGAGGTCATCGACGAGTAGTAAATTTCCGCACGCTTCGCATCGTTCAACAGCGCCAAGATCACCACGCGTTTGAACTTATCGAAACCGAAATCTCTGACAAAAGCCACAAGGATGGAACCCCTTCCACGTTTCAACAAAAAGAATTTTGCGCCGTTCTGAACCACGGACACATGGACGGTCCAACCATCCTTTTTGAACCTCTCAAGAACGATGTTTTCGAGATTTTTCAGCTCGACTTTACGTTTCCCGATTAAAATGAGCAGCAGGATGCTCAACCCGATCGCAACTGTTATTTCAATCAAGAGTCCCACTGCGCTGACTCCCAAGCACATTTTACACGATGAAGAGAGGTGGAACCAGTTTGACGCGAGTTTGGATCAAAGTCAAGCCAGGTGCGAAACATGAATCGATCGAAATGATGGACGATGGAACTCTCAAAGTGAACGTCACCGCACACCCTGTTGAAGGCAAGGCCAACGAAGCTGTCTGCGATCTGCTCGCAAAGAAGCTCTCTTTGAGGAGATCCGACGTGAGAATAGTCATTGGTAAGACATCGAAGCTGAAACAGGTGGAGCTACCGTTGAGCTTGGAGGAGATCTACAGGCGATTGAACCGCTCGTCGGAGGGTCGTGTGGTAAAATGAACTGTGGAGGAAGGCTTCAAAGGTGAAGTTCGCAAGAATTTTGGCGATCGTGACTCTATCAGTTACTCTCTCAGCCCTGTCGTTCCTCGCGCTGGTCTGCGGATGGCTTTTTGAATTTTTCTTGTACAGAGAGCCCGAGGTCAACCCGTACTCACTCTTGGTCGTTGGCGTGGACGCGATGATCGAGGGGACGCGTCGAGCGGACGTGATAATGATCGCGATGATAGACCACAAAGAGAGAAAAATAGTGATCAGCAACGTTCCAAGGGATCTGCTCTTACAAAACAGCAAGATAAATGCCGTTTACGCAAGATCCGGAATTTCTGGTTTGAGGCAGACACTCTCGAAGTTGCTCGACATCAACTTCAACGGTGCGGTGATAGTGGATTACGCCGCCTTCAAGTATCTCGGCGACGAACTGGGGCCGGTGGAGATACACGTCAAAGAACCGATGAAATACGTGGACAGTGTCCAGAAGCTTTACATCGATTTTCAACCGGGTGTGTACCTGATGAGAGGTGACGAACTGCTCGCGTACATCAGATACAGAAGAGACGCGATGGGAGATTTGTCAAGGATAGAAAGGCAAAAGCAAGTCCTCATGAAGCTCATTGAGAACGCCAGACGCGTTACTCTTCAGAAACTTTTGTCCATGTTCCAGAATCTGCGGAAGAACATCGATTTGAAAGTGTCCACAGGTGAACTGGTGTATCTGTTCTCAAAGCTGAGAAAGGGTTTCACCGTCGAATTCGTCTCCTTCCCTTACGCGATCAACGAAAAAGGTGATGTGGTCTTGGATGAGAAAAGATTGCCGATTTACAAGCAAACGCTGAAGGAAATGAAGACTCAATCTCAGACATGCACTCTGCGCATCGTCTTGATCAACGCCGGTCTGGACAAGTCCCGGGCCTTTCTGGAGAGACAGACGAATCTCTGGAACAAGGCCGATGTGCAACCAAGCCTCATCGTTTGGGAAGATGTTGGGCTCTCCTTCAAAAACGATACCGCACTCATTGTTGATAGGGGAATACAGGACAGTGTCAAAAACCTTTTGAAAAGTGTCTATCCAGAAAAAACATTCATGTTCGTTTTCGTTGACGAACCTGGCACGTTGAAGAGTTATTTCGAGTTGGTCGATAAGCTGTCGAAGAACAGGATTTATCCAAAATTTCCTATAGACGTTTTCGTAGTGGTGAGGTGAACATGAACTACAGAAGCCTCCACGCGTGGGACGTATCGGCCGAACGGGCCGTCGAAATCCAAAAACAGCTCAGATCGATGATAGAATTGACTTCCCTGCCGGATGTCGAACTTGTTGCGGGTGTTGATCTGGCCTTTCCAGACGCCAAGAACGGTGTAGCCGCCATAGTGGTCTTGGACATCGCAGCCATGCGCGTGGTTGAACAAGTGGTTGTGCACGAGAAAGTGAGTTTCCCGTACGTACCTGGTTTGCTGGCCTTCAGGGAAGGCCCGGTGTTCTTGAACGCCTGGCAACAGCTGAAGGTGTTACCAGACGTGGTCATGTTCGACGGCCAAGGCATCGCACATCCCAGAAGGCTCGGCATTGCATCCCACATGGGTTTGTTCTTGGATCTGCCGACGATCGGTGTAGCGAAATCCCATCTCTACGGCAGCTTCATAGAACCTCCGAACGTTCAAGGTTCCTACACCTTCCTGTACGATAAGAACGAGGTCATCGGTGCCGTTGTCAGGACGAAGGTTGGAAACAAACCTTTGTTCGTCTCACCCGGGCACAAATGCGATGTCCTGTCCGCCTTGAAACTGACGCTTCGTTGTTGCGCAGGGCACAGGTTGCCCGAGCCAACGCGTTTGGCACACGAACTGACGCAGAAGTACAAGCATGTGGGACTCTTTGGCTGAGGAGGTGTCGCCGATGTGGCAGTACTTCATGCCTACGAAGGTTTATTTCGGTCAAAAGTGCGTCGAGCGGGCAAGCGATGCTTTCAAATCTCTGGGTAAGAGAGCTTTGATACTGACTGGCAGAAGATCTTCCAAGGAGAACGGTTCACTCGACGATCTGACGAGGGTTCTATCTCAGATCGGAATCGAATGGGAGCTGTTCGACAACGTTGAGGAAAATCCAAGTTTCGCACTCGTCAGAAACATCGTCTCGGAGTACCGAGACGGTTCGTTCGACTTCGTGATCGGGCTCGGCGGAGGTAGCCCCATGGACACGGCGAAGGCCATCGCCGTGCTCTTGAAAAATCCGACTTTGAACGTAGAGGATCTGTACGATGTATCCAAGTACAACGAAGCTTTGCCCATCTGCGCCATTCCAACAACCGCGGGAACGGGAAGCGAGGTCACGCAGTACTCTGTGCTCACAGACGATGCGGGTTTCAAAAGGGGTTTTTCCCACCCAGCCTTGACGTTTCCAAAGATCGCGTTCCTCGACGCACGTTACACGTTGAACTTGAGTGAGTCTTTGACGAGGTCCACGGGTTTGGACGCGTTGTGCCACGCGGTTGAAGGTTTTCTTTCAAAGAGGGCCACGATACTCTCCGATCTCTACGCGAAAGAATCCATCAGGCTCATTGCGGAGAATTTGCCAAGAGTTTTGAAAGATCCAACGGATCTGCATGCGAGAGAGAACATGCTTTTGGCGTCCTGTCTTGCAGGCATGGTGATAAGCCAAACGAGTACAACCATCGCACACGCACTCGGTTATCCTCTCACAACCTTCAAGAACGTCAAGCATGGTGACGCCACAGCGGTATTTTTGGACGTGATCGTCGAGCAGGCTTCGATAGAGGTGCCCGACAAGGTCGGTTTCGTCAAATCGGCGCTCGGTGATGTGGCAAAATTCTTGGAATCCGTTGGCCTGAGCATCAAAGTTCCCATAAACGATGAAGAACTCATGTTGTGGACAAGCAGAGCCAAGAACGCCCCGCACGTTCAATGGACTCGGGGTAACTTCACCGAGGAACTGATCAGGTACCTCTACGAGAGGGTGAAAATGTATTAGAGCGAGAATTTTTTTGAAAAAGGATCAGCGAAATTTTCATCCATGGATATTTCAAGCGGAGATCGCCAAGATGGAAGGTGAGTTCGAGGACGGGGACATTGTCAACGTTCACTTGTCCAACGGAAAGTTCTACGGCGTCGGCTACATCAACACGAAATCTAAGATCACGATCAGGTTGCTCTCGTTACAACCCATGTCCATCGAACAGATGATGGATCAGCGGATAGCCGAAGCGATCCGAAGGCGTGAAGTGTTACCCGTGGGGCGTGAAGCTCATCGATTGGTGAACGGTGAGGCGGATGGTCTACCAGGCTTGGTGGTGGACAAGTACAGAGATTATCTCGTGCTACAGATCAACACACTCGGAATGGAAAAACTGAAGGACTTAGTCGTCGAGAAATTGAAGAAGTACGCAAGTCCGCTCGGAATCTATGAAAAATCTGATGCCCCAACGAGGTTGAAGGAGGGGCTCAAAGAGAGTTGTGGGTGGCTTTTGGGCAATGGTCCAGAAGTCATTTACTTCGAGCAAGAAGGATTGTTACTCGCCGCAGATCTGAAAGGGCAAAAGACAGGGGCATTCTTGGATCAACTGCACAACAGTCGCCTGTGCTCAGCGTTTGCGAAGGATCGTGTGTGCCTCGATGTCTTCTCTTACACGGGTAACTTTGCACTGCACCTTCTGAAAGCCGGCGCTCAATTTGTAGTGCTGATCGATTATTCTGAGAGAAGCCTGTCAATAGCAGAACAGCTTCTGCGGTTGAACGGCTTCAGCAACTATCAGATCATCCAGGCAAATGCTTTCGATTGGCTCAAGGAGAACTCCCGCTTTGAACGCTTCGACCTCGTCGTTCTTGATCCACCCTCGTTCGCGAAAACCTCAACCTCGAAGGATTCCGCTTTGCGAGGACACAAGGAGATAAACCTGAGGGGCATGAAAATTCTCAAAAAGCCTGGAATCTTGGCGACGGCTTCCTGTACTCAGGTCATCTCTGAACAGGAATTCGAATCGCTCTTGAACGACGCGGCGAACGACAGCAAAGTTTTGCTGAGCGTTCTGTACAAGGGTGGTCAAGGCTTGGATCATCCCTTCTTGCTGGAAGTGCCGGAAACCAGATACTTGAAGTTCATCATAACGGAGGTCAGGAGGCGATATTGATATGCAACTCTCACATCGTGCCGTCGAAGCTCCAGCGAGTCCCATAAGGAGGCTCATACCTTACGCGGAGGAGGCCGCAAAGAGAGGGAAGAAGATCTACTACTTGAACATAGGCCAGCCCGATATACCGACACCAGCCGTGTACTTCGAGTATGCGGAGAAGTACAAACCTTCAGTCGTGGCCTACACACACTCCGCAGGTCTGTTGGAATTGAGAGAAGCCTTCGCACGATATTACGCGAAGTTTGGCGTGTCGGTCAGCCCCTCACAGATGATCATCACAAACGGTGGGAGCGAGGCTGTGATCTTCGCCATGTCGGTCGTTGCTGATCCAGGAGACGAGATCGTTGTCCTTGAACCGTTCTACGCGAACTACGCAGGTTTCGCTCACCAACTTGGAATAAAGCTCGTACCGGTTCGAACGTATCCGGAAGATGGATACGCCGTTCCAAAGAAGGAGAAGTTCTTTCAAGCGATAGGGCCCAGGACGAAGGCCATAATCTTTTCGAATCCATGCAACCCGACCGGGGCGGTGTACGACGAAACACAGTTGAGGACGATAATAGATGTTTCGATGGAAAAGGACCTCTTCATCATCTCCGATGAAGTCTACAGAGAGTTTGTCTTCGATGGTTACAGGGCCGTCTCGATGCTGACCTTCGAAGAGATATCGGACAGAACGATCGTGGTCGATAGCATCTCGAAAAGGTACAGTGCCTGTGGTGCGAGGATAGGAACGTTCGTGACGAAGAACAAAGATCTCTACGCTGCAGCGATGAAGTTTGCCCAGGCACGCCTGTGTCCTTCGATGACCTCTCAATACGGTACGATCGGACTCTTAACACTCGATGAGAGTTACACGGAGCAGGTGAGACTCGAGTACCAAACGCGTCGAGACGCGGTGTACGAGGAGCTTTCAAAGATAGAAGGAGCCATTTTTAAAAAGCCACACGGTGCCTTCTACATATCTGCGAAGCTTCCGATCGACAACACCGAGAACTTTGTGAAGTTCATGCTCAGCGAGTTCGAAGTTGATGGAAAGACCACCATGGTCGCACCTTTGGATGGATTCTACATCAGCCCGAACGCAGGCATCAACGAGATGAGGATAGCCTACGTTCTGAACCCTGAGAAATTGAGGGACGCTGTCAGGATCCTCGGCTTGGGTATAGAAGCTTACACGAGGAGACAGGCATGACCAAGATTCTCAAATATGGTAGTCTCTTCGCCATCGCAACCTTGGTCTCGAGACTCACCGGTCTGGTGAGAGACGTCTTTCTCGCGAATAGGTTCGGTGTCGGGATAGAGTTCGATGCATACTCGATTGCTATAGCGTTCCCCTTCTTGTTGAGGCGAGCTTTCGCAGAGGGTGCCATGACTTCAGCTTTCATTCCTCTCTACAAGGAAAAGTCTGACAAGAATGAATTTGCATCAGCTGTCATAACGAGCCTCGGTATCGTGACGATTGGTCTGACACTCTTCGTGGAAATTTTTCCAAATGTTGTACCTTTCTTTCTAGCCAGCGGCGCGAACACGGAGACGAAACTGCTCGCAGCAAAACTCGCACGCATAAGTACCCCTTTCATCGTCTTCATATTCCTCTGGGCCGTTCTCTACGCGATACAGAATTCGAGCGAAAGATTCTTTTTCCCAGCGCTCTCTCCGATGTTCATGAACCTTGGAATCGTGGTTGGAGTGGTTTTGTGCGAGCTCTTTGATCCGCGCATCGTCGGTCCCACCATCGGTTTCACCCTCGGTGGTGCGGCGATGTTCTTCAGTCTGATACCTGGTGCAAAGAAGGTGGGGTTTTCTTACAGACCAACCTTTGTTGGCGTCGGCGATTTTTTCAAGCTCTTTTTCCCCGCTCTCCTCGCCATGACGGTTTCCGAATTCAACGTGCTGATAGACGTCAACGTGGCTGCGCTGATCGGACCTGGAAGTGTTTCTGTTCTTCAATATGCAAACAGGTTCTATCAACTGCCTTTCGGAGTCTTCGGAGTGGCGGTTTCAACCGTGGCGTTGCCGCTCATGAGCAATGAAGACGAGGAATCATCGAAGCATTTGAAGGATGCGATGAGAACAACTTTCTTTTTGAGTATTCCGTCCACCGTCGGCTTGATTGTGCTCAGTGAAAGACTCATCGTTCTCGTCTATCAGCACGGTGCCTTCACTCATTCCGATGCGATCAAGACCGCGACCGCGCTGTTGTTTTACTCTATGGGACTTCCCTTCTATTCGATGATGGCTCTACTTTCGAGGGCCTGTCATGCGAAAAAGGACATGAAGTTACCCTTCAAAGCTACGGTGGTATCGTTCGTTTCCAACGCCGTGCTCGATTTTGTCCTGGGGCTGACGATGAAGACCGCTGGCATAGCCTTCGCCACAGCCTTGTCCGGTGCTGTGGGAGCAGCGTATCTGTTGTTCAAACTGCGCCCAGAGATAGACATGAAGCACTTTCAAAAAGTCTTGCTTTGTTCTGCACTCATGGGGTTGGCCCTCATGATGACAGAACATTTTAGCCCATCGAGGTTCTTCACGATAGTACTCGTGCTACTGGGTGTCGCCGTCTACATGGTGCTGTGCTTGATATTGAAAGTGGAAGAAGCGTACCAACTGCTGCAATTCATTCGAAAATGAAGCTCGCGTATCCCACAACGTGAGACCTGTCATGTGACGTGTCACCGCTCGTCGCATGTTTCAGCAACTTTGGCTTCGAAAAACTTTGCATGTAGAGTAAGCACGCTACAGGTGAAAGGCCACACATGGTTATTCTGTGGTTCGCGACCATTCTGTACAAACCTTCGGCGTCTCTTTTCAGTATCTCCTCTATGGCAAGCTGGTCCTTCCACTTCGTGGTCGCATAATCCTCGTAGTGGTTGAAATCGCTCGAGACAACGAGCACCGTCGAAGAAAAGTTCTTCAGCAACTCGTCCAACGCATGCGCCAGAGATTTGCAGATCTGCAGGTTCGCGGGGAACATCGTTATAGGGAGGATCTCAAAGTCTTTGAAAATGTACTGGAGAAACGGCAGTTGCACCTCGAGTGAGTGTTCAGCTATGTGGCATCTAATGTCCGCCGAGGCTTCCTCACACTCTTTCAGCAGCTTCTGTGCCGCTTCTTCACAGACCTGAACCTCACCCAAAGGTGTGGACCAACTCCCTTCCGCCCAAACACCAATCCGAGCGCCATAGCCCGTGTGGTTGGGTCCCAGCAGTACGACGAGCTTTGGATTTCCAAGCTTGGCCAATTCCGCGTACGCGTGAGCCGCCACAGGGCCACTGTACACATAACCGGCGTGTGGGACTATTAACGCTACGTTCTTTTCGAGTGGTCTATCAGGTTTCTTTGGCAACTCACCCGGTCCGATCTTTGACATGAAGCAAGCCTCGATGAGCTCGATCAGTGCTTTACGCGATGCCGGATAAAAGCTTCCGGCAACCACAGGCTCCCTCTTCACGGTTCAATCACCCGCGCTGTGATGAAGATGAGCAGCTCAGTTTTGTCCTTTCTGTCGGTCACGGATCTGAAGAGCTGACCTATGAAAGGTAGTTCACCGAGCACCGGCACCTTGGCCACGGTCTTCACAGCTTTGTCTTGCACGAGACCACCTATCACGAGCGTCTGACCACTGTTCAGAATGACTTCCGTTTCAGCCTGTCTCGTGATCTTTCCATAAGTGTTCATGCCAGAGAGCGTTCGTTCCTTCACCTCGCTCACCTCAGTGTAGAGCTTCAGCTGTATGCTTCCATCGCTTCGAACGATCGGTGTTATCCTCAGCTGGATACCAACGTCCATGTAATCGATCAAAATTCGTCCAGCCTCGTCAATGCCTGCCACGAACGGAACTCTCTCACCTATGAGGATCTTAGCCTCCTTGCCACTGACGGTGACCATCCTCGGACTCGCGAGCAAGTCCGTCAAGCTGTTGGACTTTTGGGCTGACACGTCCAGTGTTGCTTGAGCACCCGCCAGGAGACTCAGCAAGTTCCTGTAATCGACCAGGTCGATCACCGACATCGAGAGGTTCAGATTGCCAGAGCTACCAATGCTCACAGATGCTGAAGGTGCTGACAGCTTAAGATTCGCTCCTCTCGTCAGTTCGTCCGTCAAGGCTCTGTCTATGAATCGGGCCTCTATCTCGACCTGTTTCAGAGGCTTGGACAGTTCTTCGATGAGCTTCTCGACCTCTCGTTTCGCTTCAGTGCTCACGTTCGTCAAGA